>CAYWUR010000001.1:0-30659 GCA_964460745.1 uncultured Desulfobulbia bacterium
CTCCGGATGTGCCCCAGGTTCGTTCGTTTTGACCTCCGATGCGTACTCCCTGTACATGAGGAGGGTAAAACGGACGAGGTAAGCGCAGACTCCGAGATGGGGTGCAGCTGAATAGTTACTGGCTAAGTAAGAATTTCGATATACAAGCAGTAAGAGCCACTCTACCAAAAACCGGAAAATCAGTAAACCATAAGCTTACCTGCCGACAATACTTTAGCTGTAAGCGACCACGAGTCCACCAACTTTCGTATTTTAAATTGAAAAAAACCCAAAAAGATAGTCCACTACTATGATACCATTTGTTTAGAACTGATTGACGGGGTTTTATCTTCTTATGAAAAAAATTGTCCATTTTCTTCCCGATGATATCAAAATCACGGTGGAGGAAGGAGAAAATCTGCTGAACGCCGCCGCCGCCGCCGGCGTTTATATTCACGCCTTCTGCGGCGGCGACGGCGTTTGCGGGAAATGCAAAGTCAAGATCGAAAAAGGCGAGGTGGCCGCGGAGCAGGCGTCACGGCTTAAAAGCAGCGAGCAAAAAGAAGGCTTGCGGCTGGCATGCAAATCCAGGGTGGTCACGGATCTCGTGGTCCGTATACCTGAACAAATCAAGGCGCAGGGCAAGACTTTAAAAAGAAAGCCCAAGACAACCCGCGCCATATCCGCCCGCTCGCTGCATGACCTGGTCGGTCAATGGCAGGTGGACCCTCCCGTTATCAAGCAATTTTTGCAACTTGAGCCGCCGGCCGTGGAAGACAATCTTGCCGACATGGAACGCCTTATGCAAGCGCTTAAAAAAATATATCCGGGCGGCAAGGAACCCTCCTACGATCACCCGGCGCTTTTAAAAGAGCTGCCCTTTACTCTGCGCGAGAGCAACTGGCGGGTCACGGTTATCCTGCTGCACGGCAAGTATGCGGAAGAGCCGGACAGAATTATAGCCGTGGAACCGGGCGACACCACAAACGCCCTCTATGGCCTGGCGGTGGATATCGGCACGACGACGATCTGTGGGGTGCTGCTTGATCTGAACAAGGGCGGAATCATTGCCGACGCCTCCGGTTACAACGCCCAGATAGGCTACGGCGAGGATGTCATCTCGCGGATCATATATTCCCAGAGGCCCGGCGGCCTCAAAGCCTTGCAGGAAAAAGTAGTCCACACCATCAACAACGTAATCGAAACCGTCTGTAGGAAAATGCTGATCAGCCCCAGCGATATCAGCTACATCATGGCGGCCGGCAATACTATCATGTCTCATCTGCTGCTCGGTCTCAACCCCAAATTTATCCGGGAAAGTCCTTATACGCCGACCTGCAGCCAGTTCCCGCTTTCCAGGGCGGCGGCCCTGGGTATTGCCGCCCATCCATCGGTACGTCTTTTTCTCTATCCCGCCGTGGCAAGTTATGTGGGGGGCGATATCGTTGCCGGCGTCCACGCCTGTCAGATGCATAAAAGTCCGCGGATCACCTTGTTCATCGATATCGGCACCAACGGTGAAATCGTGATCGGCAATAAGGATTGGATGGTCTGCGCGGCCTGCTCGGCCGGGCCGGCCTTTGAGGGCGGCGGCATCAAACACGGCATGCGGGCCAGCAGCGGGGCAATTGAAAATTTCCATATCCATCCGCAGACCCTGGACCCCATGATCATTACCATAGGCCACACAAAACCGCGCGGTATCTGTGGTTCCGGTTTGATCAGCATTGTTTCCGAACTTCTAGAGGCGGAGGTTATCGACCAGCGGGGTAAGTTCAACCGCCGCCTGGACCACCCCAGGGTAAGGGAAGGCGAAGACGGCTATGAATATGTACTTGCCTGGGCCAAGGACTCGCTGCTCGGTGAAGACCTTGTGATTACCGAGGTAGATCTCGACAATCTCATCCGGGCTAAAGGCGCAATGTACGCCGGTTATCAGACCCTGTTGGAATCGGTCGGCATGAGCTTTAAGGACCTTGACCGGGTGATCCTGGCCGGCAATTTCGGCGCCTTTATCGATCTTGAACAGGCAATCAGTATCGGGCTGCTGCCGGACATCGACCGGCAAAAATTTTACTATCTGGGCAATGCCTCATTGATGGGGGCGCAGATCAGCCTTACTGATCACAAGCGTTTCCGGGAACGGACGGCGGTCCGCAATCTGCTGACCAATATGGAGCTCAGCGAAAATCCTCAATTCATGAATCATTATATGGCGGCCCTCTTTCTGCCTCATACCGACATGAGTTTATTCCCTTCGGTGTAAGCGGTCACAGGGCACACCTGCTGCGAACGATCGGCAAGCCTTATGTAGCACCAGTACACGGCGTCTTGCCGATCGTCCACATCAGGCGCACCCTGTAACCACTTACAGTTTTTACGTAAGATTCAGGCATGTTGCTCACACTGTGATCGGTTACCCTTCGGTTAACTCCGGATCGGCGGCCTGAAAAGGCCGAAAAATTCAAGCTAAAAAAAGGTATTTGAAAATGTCCGACAAAAAAACCCCAAAAGAACGGCGGCAGCATAAAAGATACAGCGTCAAAAGCTGTTCTTTCAGCGCAAAGTCTAAATTCGGAGAAATCGTTGACATAAGCATCGGCGGACTTGCCTTTACTTATATTGACAGAGGTGAATGGAAAAAGGAATCACTCGAATTGGGCGTCTTGTTCGGCAATGATGAATTATGCTTAAGCGATATACCATTTAAAATAATTTCCGATTGTGCCATAGGTTCCGGTTTATCAATGATCAGAAGATGCGGCATACAATTTGAGGCGCTGACCCCCGCTCAGATTTCTCAGCTGGAATATTTTATCTGGATCAACACAAAAGCTGTTGATCGAGTAGAAGAACATAATGCTTGATTATTGACAACCTGCCTGTTACACGCTATTTTTGCAATTTTAACTTATCACGGAATACAAGTGTCCAAGACAGTAAAAACGTAACTATTCAGCAAAGGCAACAAATTACCATAAACTCGTACCCATAACTGTTCAGGTAAGCGAGTTCACGAGACTCCGGATGTGCCCCAGGTTCGTTCGTTTCGACCTCCGATGCGTACTCCCTGTACGTGAGGAGGGCGAAACGGACGAGGTAAGCGCAGACTCCGAGATGGGGTGCATCTGAATAGTTACGTAAAAACAAGCAAAGGAGAGCAAAAATGTCGCAAAAAGTTTTAGGAATTGCTGAAAGTATAAATATAATGGGCAAACGAAGCGGCGCCGCCATGAAGGAAAGAAATCCCGCTCCGGTACAGGAGATGGCTAAGGAAGAAATCGCGGCCGGCTGCCATTATCTGGATTTGAATATCGGTCCCGCCCGGAAAGACGGCGTGGAGTTGCTGCCCTGGGTGGTGGAAACCGTGCAGGCGGCGTCGGATGCGCCGCTCTGTCTGGATACCACCAATACCGACGCCATGGCGGCTGGTTTTAAGGCCGTCAAAAACAAAGACGTCGCGATCATGAATTCCATATCGGCCCAGCCCGAGCGTATGGAAAAATTAATACCCACTGCCGCCGAAACAGGCTGCAAGGCAATCGCGCTCCTCTGGGGGCCGGACGGCATGCCCAGGGATTCGAACGAGAGAGCGGCCATGGCCGTTGATCTTATGATGGCCTTGAATGAGGCGGGCATTCCCAATGAAAAAATCTTGTTCGATCCTATTGCCACGCCCATTACCCTGGGACCCGACCAGATCGCTTCCGGCCTGGAGTTCATGAGCATGCTGGCGGATATCGCCCCCGGCGCCGGCTCCACCGTCGGTCTTTCCAATGTCTCCAACGGCGTGGATGAAAGTCTGCGCAAATATCTGGATCGCACCTACATGATAATGCTGATGAAGTATGGCATCAGCACCGCCATTGTAAACGCTTATGACTCTGAGTTGATGGCCATTATCAACGGACAACGGCAGAATCTGGTGGACATGGTCCACAACATGATGGATGGCAATGAACCCGACCCCGCCACGCTTGATGCCGCCGCCCTTGAGCATTACAAGACATACAAGACCCTGTCGGGACAAACCGTCTTTTCCGAGTCCTGGCTGAAACTATAATGGCCTGATACAGATTAAATCTGAAAGGGGGGCGCTCATGGCCGATATCCCCTCGCATCATCTCATTTACGGAACCTGCACGGATTTTGTCACCGGTGAAAACATTGTTGACACCGATGATGAACGATACCGCCAGAAAATTGCCCGTTTTCTGGTCAGGGAGAAAGGCTACGAAAAAAACGATCTCGAGATGCGACGCAAGATCGAAACCCTGTTCGCCAAACAGTTTGTCGTCTCCACTATCGACATTATCTTAAAAATGGCGGGCAAACGGTTCATGATCATCCGTTACGGCCCCGGCTCGCTTGTAACCCGGGAAAGACCGGCCATTGCGGCGGCCCGGGTTCTGGAGCCTTCCTACCAGATTCCCCTGGCAACGGTAACCAATGGCGAAGATGCCGAAATCATTGACACATACAACGGCAAAGTGCTGGGACGCGGCCTGGACGGTATTCCCTCCAAACAGCAGGCCGCATCGAGGATAGACTCTTTACGGTTTATCCCTTTCATTGATAACGCCAAAAAAGAACGGGAACTGCGTATTCTGAACGCCTTTGATTTAGAGATCTGCTGCGCGGGTCCACTTTGCGCCCTGCCCCACGCCAAAGAGGGCTAGGAGCAAAAGGATAAAACTTATGAAAAACAATGCCACAACCTGGCACAAATCAAGCTGGCGACAATTACCGGCCATGCAGCAGCCGGCCTGGCCTGATCCCGATGAACATCGCACGGTTCTTGAAGCAATTGAACTCTTGCCGCCCCTGGTTTTTGCCGGTGAAATCCGGGCCTTGAAAAGCGCGTTGGCCCAGGCGGCGGCCGGTGAGGCCTTTCTTCTGCAAGGCGGTGACTGTGCTGAAGATTTTGCCAACTGCAAGGCCGATATGATCAGGGATCATTTAAAGGTCATCCTGCAGATGGCGGTAATTTTAACGTATGCCGGCGGCAAACCGGTTATCAAGGTAGGCCGGATAGCGGGGCAGTATGCCAAGCCGCGCTCCAGCGATACCGAGACCGTCAACGGCGTCGAGATGCCAAGCTATCGGGGCGACATGGTCAACAGCGCCGAACCGGCCATGCCTGCCCGGCTGGCTGACCCGCAAAGGCTGCTCAAGGGTTACTTCCTGGCGGCCTCCACCATGAACCTCCTCCGGGCCTTTACCAGGGGCGGCTACGCGGCCTTGCACCGGGTCCATGCCTGGAACAACGAATTCATCAAAAAGTCGCCCATGGGCAGATCGTACGAGCGCCTGGCCAAGCAGATAAGCCAGGCTATAAATTTTATGAAGGTGATCGGTCTGAATACCGACATACCGCAGTTAAATCAGGCGACCTTCTTCACCTCCCATGAAGCTCTGCTCCTCGGTTACGAGGCGGCCCTGACCCGCCTGGATTCAACCACAGACAAATGGTATGACTGTAGCGCGCATATGCTCTGGATAGGGGACCGAACCCGCCAGGTAAACGGCGCCCATGTTGAGTTTCTGCGCGGCGTCCTAAATCCGATCGGCATAAAAATCGGCCCGAACCACGATCTGGAAGAGATCAAGCAGTTACTTAGCCGGCTTAACCCGGAGAATGAGCCGGGCCGTTTGACGCTGATCACCCGTTTGGGGGTCAACAGGATTGAAAAATATTTACCGCCGCTGATCAGGGCGATAAAAGAAGAAGGGTATAATGTGGTCTGGAGTTGTGATCCAATGCACGCCAACACCTATACGGCGGCATCAGGCCACAAGACCAGAAATTTTGATGAAATTATCCAGGAGCTCCAGTCTTTTTTTGAAATTCATTGGGCGGAAGGCACGATTCCCGGCGGTGTTCATTTCGAATTAACCGGCGACAATGTCACCGAATGCATCGGCGGGGCTCGAAACATCACGGATCATCAGCTGCACAAAAATTATCTGACAAACTGTGACCCGCGGTTGAATGCGGAACAAAGTCTGGAACTGGCTTTTCGGATTGCGGAAATGATCAGAACATAATCCTGAATCCGTGACGTTCGTCCCGGCCGGCGGGATGCGGCGGCAACAACGGATTCAGGATTGTATCAACCAAGGGACAGCTTCGTAAAAGACATATCCGGCGGCACGGGATAATCGCCGTTAAAGCAGGCCAGACAAAAACAGGCGCTGGATCGTTCCGTGGCCTCGACCAGGCCTTCCAGGCTTAGATAATATAGAGAGTCCAGGTCGAGATGACGGCGGATTTCTTCCACAGACTTGCTGGAAGCAATCATTTCACCGCGGGAAGAAAGATCGATCCCATAATAACAAGGATTCCTGGTCGGCGGACAGCTTACCAGCATATGCACCTCTTTAGCCCCGGCCGCCCTTAAGGCGCGAACCCTGCTACGCCCCGTCGTGCCCCGGATGACGGAGTCCTCGACAATGATCACCCTTTTATCCTTGAGAAAGGACCTGACGGGATTAAGCTTCACCCGGACGGCAAATTCCCGCATGGACTGCGTTGGCTGAATAAAAGTACGTCCCACGTAATGATTACGTATTACCCCCATCTCCAAGGGAATACCCGAGGCCTGAGAATAGCCGATGGCGGCATAATTACCGGAATCGGGAAAGGGCATGACAAAATCACCTTCTATTCGGCATTCCCTGGCCATAATGCCGCCCATTCGTTTTCGGCACGCATAGACGTTAAAACCGAAGATATCACTATCCGGTCGGGCAAAATAAACATGCTCGAAGATACAGAAGCTTTGCCGCTGCCGGGGCCACGGGAATATGGATTTGAGGCCGTTCCGGTCGATTATCAGAACTTCGCCCGGTTCCACATCCCGGATATATTTTGCCTCTACCAGGTCAAGGGCGCAGGTCTCCGAGGCAACGATATGCGAACCGTTATTAAGCCTGCCTAAACATAACGGCCGAAACCCTCCAGGATCGCGAATCGCCACCAACCGGTCCTGCGTCATAAGCAGAAGCGAATAAGCGCCCTTTATCTCTGAAAACGCTTTTTTAACAGCTTCTTCCAGCCCCTGGTGAATATTACGGGCCAGCAGATGAACCACCACTTCGCTGTCCATCGTCGATTGAAAAATCGAACCTTTGTTTTCCAGCTTATCACGCAAGGCCCTGGCATTTACAAGATTGCCGTTATGCGCCACCGACAGGGTATGGCCCTGATGGGTAACTTTAAAAGGCTGGGCATTAATGATGTTGGAAGAACCCGTCGTGGAGTAGCGGACATGCCCGATCGCCAGATGCCCCTTAAGACTTTGCAGGATGTCCTCATTAAAAACTTCGGGCACCAGCCCCATGGCATTATGCTGCAAGACCTGCCGGCCATCGGAAGTTACGATGCCGCAGCTTTCCTGGCCTCGATGCTGCAAGGCGTATAAACCGAAATATGTCAGCCTGGAGGCGTCCTCATGTCCGAATATCCCGCAGACGCCGCACTCATCTCTGGGGCGGTCCGGACTTTTGTTGCAAACCATAAAAAATTCCTTTTTAAATATCAGATTAATATTGCGCCGAGAGTACAATTACGTCCGTCAAAAGCGAAAGATTTCATCTTATAATCCTTTTTAAAAAATAAAAAAATCTTTTTTGTAACTACCCTTTGTTTCGTAAATGGTCACCGGCTGCCGTATGATCCAGCCCCCGAAAAAAGTTAACCCAGGAAGAAGTATTATTTAAGGCCCAATCGCGGGGCGGCACAAAACCGGACTTCATTTCCGCCTCACGGCCACAGGCCTTGAGCCGCTCATAAACCAAGACATAAAGACAACGTTTTTCGCCGGGATATACTTCGCACCAGCCATCCCGGCTGCCGCCGCAGGGGCCGTTCAACAGATATTTGGCGCAGTCCGCCTGCGGACAGATATATGCCAGGTCCGCCAAGGTGCAGTCGCCGCAATTCTGACACCGGAAGGCCAGAAATTTAACAATATGCTCAAAACCGAACAAAAATTTTCGCAGGCAGGATTGATCCAGGGCCAGACATATTTTTTGCAGAGGACGACGAAAAACAGCCTGCTCGTCAAAGAAAAGATCATGAACCTGCCGGGCCAGAAAGTACGCCGCCTTTCCCCCCTTGCCGCGACCGGGGCGTACCGCCGGTTCGGACAGATTCAGGCCGCTGCTTTCGTCCTTTTCGTAATAATAAAAACTCCCGGCGGGCCAATAAGATAATTCCCCGACCAGAGTCCGCCAATCCGCGGCCCTGCCCTCGGCCTCTTCCAAAACAAAAGCCAGGTCGGCAAAGCTAAGGCCGGGGCCGCCGATATGGGCGCCGTTGTATCCCAGCCCTTTCAGGATAGCCAGCAGTTTGGCCGCCCTGCTTAAGCGCGCCCTTTTCCCCCTGTCCGGCGCGTTTGCCTCCTGTTTGATTTTCTCATAGAGAGAGTCGGGAATCACGCAACCAGGCACCTTGCCGCGGTACATTAATTCGGTAACCGGCAGATTGGGAATAAAGACATTCCCCAGAATCGGAATATCCAGCCCGTACTGTTTAATATAAAGAATGACTTCCTGAAATTTGCGGGCGTCAAACCCGAGCTGCGTAATGACGTAATCAGCGCCGGCCGCGACTTTACGATGCAGCTTATAGTACTGCATCATGAGTTCCGCCTCAATCAGCTTGAAAGGCGAGAACGCCACGCCTTTCATAAAGGAGGTCGCCTGAATTTCACCCGCCGGCCGGCGGTTTCCGGCTGACAAGGCAACACCTTTATTCATGGCGCTCAACATATCCAGGACATGGACCGTATCAAAATCGAAAACCGGTTTCGGAAACCCCCGATAGCCCTCTTTAGGGTAATCACCGGCAATAACCAACAGGTTGCGCAGGCCTCCCCGCTCCCAGGCAAAAAGCAGGCTTTCCATCTGGTTACGGTTCTTGTCCTTGCAGGAGAAATGGATTATGACTTCCGGTCCCATCGCCCGGATTTCCAGGCCCAGCACCTCCGGTGACAGCGCCGGATAACCACCGGCATTTTCAGTAATGCTGACGGCCTTAAATCGACCGTCAGCGGCAATATCTTCCGCCAGGCCAAGTATGCGGTTAAATTCCCGGCCTCTCCCGCCCCGACCGGGAACCAACTCAAAGGTCAAGGTAAAATCGTCAGGGTCATGAAGGGCTTGTTTAAAAAGGGATTCGTTTATATTATGCATAATAGAGGATACTCCACGGCGTCTCCGGTTGTCCTGTAACCAGTTACAATTATGGGGGATTACGCAAATTATAGTCCTACCCCGGAGAGTAATTAACTTTTTAAAATGACAAATAACAACAAATTAATACCTGACTGGCGAAAAACAGCCTTGGTCTTTCATGAGCGGGCCGCGGAATACGACGGCTGGTTTGAAGGCAATCCGGTTTTTGAAATTGAATTGGCCGCCCTCAACAAAATAAGCATAGTCCTGCGCAAACCAAAATTTGAAATAGGAGTCGGCTCCGGCAGATTCGCCCAGGCCCTGGACATAACCCTGGGAATAGACCCGGCCCGGGCGGCCCTTGATTTCGCGGCCAGGCGCGGCGTGGCAACTTGTCAAGGAATCGGAGAGGCATTACCGGTTAAGAATAAAAGTCTGGGGAGTATTTTCATGCTTTTCAGCCTCTGCTTTCTGAGGAATCCCCGGCAGACCCTGGCTGAATGCCATAGAGCGCTACAGGACAAAGGCTGTCTTGTTCTGGGGATGGTGCCGGCATCAAGCGCCTGGGGTAAGGCGCTGACCGTCAAAAAAGCCAAAAAACATCCTTTTTACCGTAATGCTTCTTTTTATAAAGTTGAAACGGTAGAAAAATGGCTTGCTGAAGCCGGTTTTAAAATCATCGAGATCAAATCTTCATTATTGCAACCGCCGACGGGATTAACAAAAATGGAGCAACCGCGCGAAGGACGCCACGGCGACGCCGGATTCATGGTCATGGTTGCCGGGAAAAAACCGGGAAACGGTTAATTATGCGGCAAATCATTACTTTAACCACGGATTTCGGCCTGACTGATGAATATGCCGGGGTAATGAAAGGCGTCATCCTGACGCTGGCCCCCGAAGCCCGAATTGTCGACCTCACCCACGGCATCCGGCGGCAGGATATCAACGCCGCGGCCTGTCTTATCGGCAGCGCCTATAAATTTTTCCCGGAGCGCAGCATACATATTGTGGTGGTTGATCCAGGCGTGGGCGGCAAAAGACGCTTGGTACTGCTCTGCAAAAACAGCCATTTATTCCTGGCGCCCGATAACGGCGTTTTGACTTTACTCTTAGATGCGAAAGTTGCCGGGGAGAAGCCGACGGCTTATGAGATAACGAATTCCGCCCTGTTTCCGCGGCCGGTCGGTAATACTTTTCACGGCCGGGACATCATGGCGCCGGTGGCGGCCCGCTTGGCAACAGGCTCACCGCCAAGCGGGGTAGGAAGGCAATTGCCCATTGACGAACTCTTGACACTGCCCCTTCTCAGGGAAAAGATCAACCACAAACTTAAATCTATTACAGGAGCAGTAATAACCGTCGACCATTTCGGCAACCTGTTGACCAACATTCAACTTGACGCCTATGTCGCATTAACCGGCGCCGGTCGATTCTCCAACGGCAAGCTGATCATCAAAAATCATGTCATCCACGGGCTGTCGACTTCCTACGACTGTACGCCGCCAGGTGTGCCGCTGGCCATCTTCGGCAGCCGTGGCTGCCTGGAAATCGCGGCCAATAGAGACAGTGCCGCCGAAATACTTAACGCCGGGCCGGGAGAACAAGTGATATTGTCCTGCCCGGCCGCAGCGGATAATCAACACAGGTAAACTGTCGATCGTTTACTACAATATCAAGCGGCATCGGCGGCCTTTTTACCATCAACCAACTGCGTCAAGAGGTTGACGTTTTCAAGCAGTTCGACCGTATGCGACTGCACCGAGGTTGCAGCGGCAGCCAGTTCCTCGGAATTTGCGGCCAGCGCCTGGGTGTTGTTATCCATTTCCGTAACAGCAACATTTATCTGCGATATACCCTGGGCCTGTTCATGCGAGGCCCCGGCAATTTCCTCGACAAGAGAGCTGACCTTGCGAGACCCGTCGACAGACGCCTGCATCCCCTTGGCGACATCGCCTACCCGGTCGAGCCCATCGTTTACATTACCTATCGCTTGCTCCAGCAGCTCGCTGGATTTACGGGCCGAATTGGCGGTCCGCTGCGCCAGACTGCGCACCTCATCGGCAACCACGGCAAAACCCAAACCATGGTCACCGGCCCGGGCCGCTTCCACCGCCGCATTCAGGGCCAGCAGGTTGGTTTGAAAGGCTATTCCCTCAATTTCCTTAATAATGCCGGCGATCGCGTCACTGTCACTCTTAATGTTCTGCATACTGGCCAGCATTGCCTCCATCTCTTTATTGGCGCTGCAACTGATCTCATCATTCTTTTTCGTGGCCGAATTCGCTTCACCGGAATTTGCATCGTTTTGCTGAACCATGCTGGAAATCTCCTCCAGCGAGGCGCTGGTCTCTTCCAGCGAGGCGGCCATCTGCGATGCCATATCGGCAAGCTGATTTGATGAAGTTGCCGTCAGGTCGGACTCGTTGGTAATTTTTTCGGCATTTTCTTCAAGCGCGGTCACGCTGCGGTTTATTGTTCCGACAAGCATGCGCACAAACAGGTAGGCAAAAATAATAGTCACGATGATGGTCATGATGCCGCCGACGGTATAAAAAACCGTCAGCAGGTCTGTTTCTTTCTTAACGCTCTGCTTCATCACTTCCAGGGAAGATCTCATTTCCTCAACAGCCGCCCTGGTGCCGGCCATAATTTCCATATAACGGTCATCATATTCGCCTTCTATTGACGAGATGGCGTCATCCTCTTCCGCCGCGGCCAGGGCCGGCAAAATCGTGCCGCTTATAATTTCCTTCATCCCAGCCCATGCCTCATTGGCCGGCGCCAGAAGAGCAAGAGTTTTGTTGGTGATCTCCCGGGCATGACAGGAAGTGCATTGCGCACTCTGCGAACCGGCCGTCGCCGTAAGGCCATGCGTCAAGCCCGCCATTGCGGTGTCAAACCGCTGCATACCGGCCTGTAGCGGTTCCAGCTCCGACTCCTCATAATCCATGGTAAGGGATTTCAGCATACTGCTGATCAAATTAAGATCACTACGCGCCCTTACAAGCCGCCCAACGTATGACGTCTTCAGTTCTATGCCCGTATAATTCCTGCCGCCTATCTGCACCCGGCTGATGATAATTTGCGCCAGGACGGTGCTGGTGACCAAGCCGACCAGGACGAAACCGACCAGCAGAAACAGTTTTGCCTTGAGGCTCGTTCTGTCGCTCAAACTTATAAACCATTTAATCATAGCATTTCTCCTTACGCTTGGTCAGCCATAACGTGTCGCCACCATCCGGCCTGTTTCTTGTTCACAAATGTTATCGTTACATCTCCGCCGCGCTGATTGCGCCGCAAATCTCCAGAGCCATCGCGTCGATGACCGCCTCGTTTTCCCCTTCCACCATCACCCTGACCACCGGTTCGGTGCCCGACGGCCGCACCAGAATCCTGCCCTTATCGCCGAGTTTTTGTTCCAGGGCGGCTACCTTGTCCCGCAGCGCCGGAATCTGTCGCGGATCCATCTTCCGAGCGGTACGCACATTCTTCAGAACCTGGGGATAGGACTCCATAATTCCGGTGAGTTCCGACAAGGGTTTTTGTTGCTTTTTCATACTGACAAGCAGTTGCAGGGCGGCAAGAGTACCGTCGCCGGTTGTGTTGCTCTTAAGAAAAATCAGGTGGCCTGATTGTTCGCCGCCGAAACTGAAGCCGCCCCGCCGCATTTCTTCAACTACGTAACGGTCGCCGACCTGTGTCCGAACCATCCTGCCGCCCATGCGTCGCATGGCGATTTCCAGCCCCATATTGCTCATAACGGTGGTCACCAGGGTTTTCTTCTTTAGTTTGCGACGGGCCATGAGGTCGGCGGCACAGATGGCCATGATATAATCGCCGTCCACAATGCTCCCGTGTTCATCTGCAACAATTAAACGGTCGCCGTCACCGTCAAGGGCAATGCCGATATCAGCGCCCGTTGCCCGCACAGTTTCAGCCATACACTGCGGATAAAGCGCGCCGCATTTTTCGTTTATGTTCTTGCCGTCGGGCGCAACCCCGAGGGTGGTAACCTTGGCGCCCAGCTCCTCAAAAACATGGGGCGCCACGCCATATGTGGCACCGTGGGCACAGTCCAGCACAATATGAAAATCGTCCAGCGTGTATCGGCCGGGAAAAGTATTTTTTAAAAAAACGATGTACCGGCCTCTGGCATCATCGATGCGGTCGGCCTTGCCTATTTCATCGGCAACGGGCCGGAGGGCCTCCATCTTTTTCGAAAAAATGAGATCCTCTATTTCGGCCTCCAGGGCATCAGGCAATTTGAAGCCGTCATGCGAAAAAATCTTGATGCCGTTATCCTGAAAAGGATTGTGCGAAGCGGAAATAACCACGCCGGCGTCAGCCCGCATGCTGGTAGTTATAAAGGCAATGCCGGGCGTGGGCAGCGGACCGACCAGCAAAACATCGACCCCCATGGAGCATATCCCGGCCGCCAGGGCGTTCTCAATCATGTAACCGGACAGACGGGTATCCTTGCCGATTACGATCCGGTGCCCATGCTTCTTATTTTTGACCAGATATGCTATCGCCCTGCCGATCTGCATGGCGATTTCGGAAGTCATGGGAAAAATATTGGCAACGCCCCTGACCCCGTCAGTACCGAACAATTTTCGTGTCAGACCTTCTTCTTGATTTGTTTGCCACCCCATAAATCACCCTATCGGCAGCTTCATTATTTTTCTTTACCCCTCGCCGTTTTTATCTTATGTTTTTTTTCCTTTTCCGTTCGCTGATCTCCAGCATCACGGATGCCGGGGAGATGTTAACAACATGGACATCGGGCGGAGTTGTTATGTGTACCCTGAGTTCGTGTTTTCCGGCGGAAAAATCGGCAAAATTGACAACGGCGGGAAAGAGGCTTTTCAAATCCCGGGTATTATTCAACAGGCTTAAAGGCAACTCGGCGCGGACATCAACAGTTGCCGGTAGCAAGCGAATCTTTTTATCACCCTGCCGCACCGCGGTCGGCAAGAGTTTGACCGGGATATTAGCAACCAGCCGCTTCGTTGTTTTTTCCCTGATTTTTATGCGGGCGGTGACAACGGTCTCCCCGATTAAATCGGCTATGGCCGGTTTAAGGTTCAGCGTCACTTCCTTGAGCGTCGGCGCCTTCATGTTGGCGATGTCAATTTTATTTGTCTTCAGATAGTCTTCACCGCTCAAAACGCCGGCCGGGCCGGCAATAACGATACTGGTGGGCTCCAGTTGCAGCCCCGCCAGTTCGTAACCGGCGGCGGGCGCCCCCTTGATCACCGCCTTTACCCGCAGTTCTTTTTGAATCAGTTTATCCAGCAGAAGAGTTAAACTGGTTGGCTGTATTCGTAAAACACTGACCCCGCGCGGGAAAGGGATGGCATCCGGTTCATTATGCACGACGACCTTGCCCGGTCCCGCGTCGGACAAATCCACGGAACGGCTGATATGCTGCCCGGACAACCCCGTTATCAGACGCCGCTGGCCGCTGACCAGAACATCGAGTTCTTTTTTGAATTGATTGGAAATAACCAGGTTGCGGGGCAGATTGACGATTTCCACCGGCACGACGACATTCATATCCACCTTGTCCTCGCCGACCACGAAATACCAGAGGAATATCGCAAAAAAAAGGGAAAGGAGCTTAAGGACCCAGTTTTTGGGTCTCTTTTTAGGCCAGGGCCTTGTACTCAAAAAGGCTATTATCCGTTTAGCCAGTTTTTCCATAACGGTTGCTGGGATTCTTTATGAATAAAAATTTCCGCCAGTTGATTACGCATAACCGTCCCATCCGTCATTTTGTTGATCGCGCCATGCTGGACAAGGGATATCTGGCGGGTTTCCTCCGAGACCACAACGACCACCGCGTCGGTCTCCTCTGAAAGACCAATGGCGGCCCGGTGTCTTGTCCCGTACTGCTTATTGATATACGGATTCTTGGTCAAGGGCAGCAGGCAGCCGGCCGTCTGAATCCGACCTTTGCGAATTATCACCCCGCCGTCATGCAGGGGGGAAGAAGTGTGAAACAGACAAATAAGGAGTTCCTTGCTTAATATGGCATCAATATTATGGCCGGACTCAACATAATCCTGCAGACCGGTTTCTCTTTCAAGCACTAGGAGGGCGCCGATCCGATGTCTGGCGAAATACTGAGCGGTCTGGACAATTTCCTCCAGGGCGGCCATGGTTTCATCAAGGGGTTTATGAAACGCCGTTGTCCCTACCTGGGTCAAGGCCCGTCGGATGTCTCGCTGAAAAACGATTATAATGATGAGAAAAATTGAACTTAAAAAGGTGCCGAGCAGCCAATAAAGGGTCAGAAGTTCAAGGGCGCGCGCCCCGAAATACATAACGGTCAGGACGGCGATGCCGACCAGCATCTGGGCCGCCCGTGTCCCCCGGATCATCAAAAGAACCCGGTAAATTATGAAGTAGACCAACAGGATGTCAACCACATCCTGCCAGCGTAAGGAGCGTAAAACGTTAAACATTATGCACTCGTAAAAGGTCTTGGGATGGCTAAGGAAAAAACTTGCTTACAAGGGTTACCATAATTCCTTATTATAGACAACTTGTTGGATAGTCGGACAAGCAGAAATTTTCTGTTCGGCGAAACAATTTTCGCCTATAATGCCGGCTGACCGGCAGGCGCCCCATCAACTTTTGACTTTTTAATAATTCATCATTACAAGTGAAGGGGCGTGGCACAGAGAGAACTCTCAAGGAGCTTCAATATACGTGAATGATCATCCCACAACGGACAAATTCGGTTCAATATCCATTACGCCGGAAGATGAACGGCATGACACCGGGCGGGGAAACGAGCCCCCTGGCCCGGAGGTTGTCCCGCCCGGCAAAAAAAAGCCCGCCCGGTCCCGGCGGAAAAGGCTGTCTCTCTTTATTTTTTCGCTGATCATTGTCTACGGCCTTTATCTGCTGGCCGGCTTTATGCTTGTCCCCTATCTGTGCCGCTCTTATCTGCCTGACCAATTAACGGCAATCATTCAAAGACCGGTTACGGTCGAAGCCGCTGAATTCAACCCTTTTTCTCTTACCCTGACCCTGCATGGCGGTATCATTGGACCCGGCCCTCTCCTCTCCTTTGACACATGGACGATTAATTTTGAGGCCGTTTCTCTGCTCAGGCAGGGCGTTGTTTGCAGAGCCGTGCAGATTGATAATCTTTTTCTGCGTATCGTGCGTAATAACGATTTAACTTACAATATCTTCAAGCTGCCGGCGACCGGGCCGCCGGCAGCTGATACCGGCACGGCGGTCGGCTTTTTTTCTCGAATACCCTTACCTTTTTCGCTCAACAACATCCATGTCACCAACAGCCGCATCGCGTTTCTCGATGTCCCGACCGGCAAAAAACACGCCATGGAAGAAATCAATCTGGCCCTGCCGATTCTGTCGAATTTTCCGTACCAGGCCGACAATTATATTATGCCCCGCTTTTCGGCCAGGATAAACGGCAGCCCGGTTAAAATCGCCGGCCGGACCAAAATTATGGCCGACCGCATCGAGACCCGGCTCAATTTGCGACTGACCGATATGGATGTGCCGGCTTATCTGGCGTATCTTCCCGGAAAATCCGGCCTTAATTTTACGCAGGGCAAAATGGATTTTAACCTTGATCTGCTTTTCTCTTCCGGCAAGACGGCCGAGACCCGGCTGCGGCTGGAGGGCGCCGCCATTATTAAAGATCTCTGGTTACAGGATCAAAAGGGCAAGGATCTCGCTAAAATCCCGGCGGTTGAAATTGAGGGAAGTTGCGCCCCCTTGCTTAACAGCTGGCATATCAACAAGTTGCTCCTCGGGAAGCCGGTTTTTTATCTGGAAAAATCAGCGGCTGGTTTTTTCCGACTGCCGGAGAATAAATCGCCGACCGGCAATTTATTCTCCGGCAGGGCCGTGCAAATAGACAATTTCCGGATAAAAGACGGCACGCTCACCTTCATCGACCGTTTTATTGCCGGCGGCTTCGCCGGTACCTGGTCGGACATTGATTTTTCCCTCCATGATTTCAGCAGCGATCGTAAAAAACCGGCTGATTTTACAATAAGCGGCAAAAATAAAAATAATGCCTTGCTGGCCGGCCGGGGCGAAATTTTTTCCACACCATCTAAGATTGACGCACGGCTGACGATCGACAATCTCCCGCTGCCGCATTTTCAACCCTATCTTAATGCCGCCGCAATAAATGCGGCCGGAGACTATCGGATAAAAAGCGGTCTTGCAAAAATAGCCGGCCGCCTGCTTATCAATTCTTCCAGCGGTGAAGATAAAACACCCCGCCTGCTTATCAAAGAGCTGGGCGTCCATCTACAGAATCTTGTTCTAACGAAAAGAGACCGCGAATGGCTGCGAATCCCGACCCTTGCCCTGCAAAAAGCGGCGGTGGATTTCCAGGATCACCGCCTCAATCTAGGCCGGATGAAGGCCGAAGACGCCTTTTGGCTGCTGAGACGTAATGACCCGGCATCGGAACGGCGGCAAGCGAAGAACGCCGGCGGCAACCGAAATCGACAAAAACAACCCTGGCACATAAGCCTGCAGGCTCTTGATCTACAGCGGTCCGACCTTACCGTCGAAGACATCTCCTTCCCGCTGATCCTGCAGTTGCACGAGATTGCCCTACAGGCGCACGACCTGGCAGGCCACAAGGGACAAATCAATGCCGCGGCCCGCCTCAACGACAACGGCCGACTGCGACTGACCGGCGACATCTCGCTGTCTCCCTTTACCGCCACGCTTGAGGGCAGTATTGAAAAACTTAAGCTTGCCGGAATCAAACCCTTTATTAATTCCTGGTTCAAAAGGGAGGTGGTCAGCGGCGCCTTGCGGGCCAGCGGCGTCCTGCAACTGCCGGACTTTTCCTTTAGCGGCGAGGCGGAAATTGATAATTTCGCCGCAATAGCCGCCGGGGACGACAAAAAGGATAAAGCGGTCATCCGCTGGCGCAAAGCTGCAACTCGGAAAGTGCAACTGGCGACCAAGCCCCTTTCTCTCAAGATTGCCGCCCTCGATATCGAGCGGCCATATCTTGCCTGGACCATATTGGGTAAAGGCAAAACAAGCCTGGACAACCTTTTTGCGGCGACCGGCGGCGACCCTCAAAAAGAGCATAAAAAACCGATTGTTATCGGCATTGATTTAATACGGCTGACCGGCGGCGAACTCGCCTTTGCCGACCGGGATATATCACCGCCATACGCCGTGACGATCAATAATATTAACGGCACGGCCAGCGATCTTCATAACAAAACAGGCAACCGGACATTTTACGCCCTGCGCGGTACTGTTGCCGGAAGAGCGCCCCTGGTTTTATCAGGCGAAATCGGCGCATTCGACGACGAACTGTTCGCCGATTTATCCGTCGGCATAAGCAGGCTGGACATCAAACCCCTTTCGCCTTATATCGAGCCTCATCTGGGCTGGGAAATCAACACGGGCACGCTTGATATGGTGACATCATACAAACAAAAAAAGGGCCGCATCAAAGCCATCAATCGTCTCGATCTGACCGCCTTTAAACTTGGCAAATGGCTGCAGGGCAACACCGCTCTGCCGGTCACCGTCGCCATGCTCATGGACCCGGCCGGCCACATTAAACTGGATATACCGGTCAACGGCGAAAGTCGCAACCCGGAATTCTCCTATCAAACTGATTTTATTAAGGTACTCCGCAACTTGCTGCTCAAAACAGCGGTCAGCCCTTTTTCCATTTTAGGCTCGCTCTTCAAAAAAGAACAACCATTGGATCACCTCAATTTCCCATACGGCGAAACCAGATTGACCGATGAAGTTCGCGACAGCCTGGCGGATCTCGCCATAATTCTCAACAAACGGCCTTGGCTCACCATTGAAATCAGAGGATATGCGGATGCCAAAGGCGACCGCGAAGCGATTATCGCCGCCCGGCAACGCCTGGCCGACCGGCAGCGCCTGACGGAAGCGGCCCGTCTTTCAAGCACCCTTACCTCTACGTACGGCCGGGAAGAAATCCCGCCGGTCCCGCTTCCCCAGGCAGGCAGTCGTGGGACGATTCAGGAACAACGGCGGCCCGCCTTTAAGGTTAACTACAAAACACTGCTTAAACTGGCGCGGAACCGCGCTTTGAAAATAAGGCAATATTTGGTGGAACAGCTGAAAATCGCGCCGGTCCGGGTATCGATCAACAAGGACGAGATCTTGACGCCCGCCGTTTCCCTGGGACGCTCCGGCAACCGAATAGACTTCACGCTGGGACATCTCCGTACCCAGTGATCGTCTACAGCCCCCAGAGTTTTTCCTGTAATCCTGATTCGCGCTTGACCCCGGCGGCCAGAGCCCGGCGCACCACGTCAATCCCGCCCCGGATCTCTACTGTTTTCCTTGCCCTGGTTATCGCCGTATAGATAAGCTCCCTGGTCAATACCGGCGAAGTTCCATCCGGCAGGATGAGGAGAATATCGTCGAATTCCGACCCCTGACTTTTATGGACGGTCATCGCATAAACGGTTTCATGGGGCGGCAGCCGCATGGGCAAAAATTTACGGCTGCCGCCGGCCGGGTCCGGAAAAAAGACCCGAACAGGCGCCGATTGCGCCGGGCTTTGCGGTTCCGCCTCCGGATCAGTCAGAAATATTCCCACATCACCGTTATAAAGCTGCAAGGCATAGCTGTTTTGATTGATCATGACCGGCCGGCCCGGGTAGTCATCAGGGCGGTCGGCGGCGATTAATTTTTTGCCGGCCAGGATGCGTTCCACCGTCCGGTTTATGCTGTCGACCCCATATGGCCCCTTGCGCAGAGCGCAAAGAATACGCCCCCGGTCCAGGGCGGCAAAAGCCGCCGCCGGCGAGACGGTCGCCGAAGAGCCGGCCCAGGCCGGATGTTGGGCAACAACAGCGCTTTTAAGCAGCATTTCCTCAAGCTCCGCCGGCGGGGGCGTGGCCTTTAAGGCTATATCCGTATACTTGCCGTCAGCCAGAACCGCCAGGGCGGTATCGGCATCGCCCTGATTAACGGCCCGGCTCAGGGCACGGATGCCGCTGTCAGGGGCAAAGCGAAAACTTTGACGCAGTTCAACGATAGAATCCTGTAGATTTAATTTTTCGCCGATAGGCGGCCCGCTCTTATGGCCCTTAAGCTTTTGCCCGGCAAGTTGCAAAACATGCTTACGGAATTCTTCGGAAAAAACCGGCAGATAGTCCGGCCGGCAGATGTCGCCCAACACGGCGCCCGGTTCCACCGAGGCCAATTGATCCCGGTCCCCCAGGATAATGAGCCGGGCCGCCGCCGGCACCGCGGCCATCAATTTTGCCATCATGGGCAGGTCCACCATGGATGCCTCATCAACTACTATAACATCGGCCGGCAGAGGATTATCGCTGTTGAACCGGAAATATGGTGAACCGGGAATAGGGCCGAGCAGACGGTGCAGGGTCAAGACCTGCGCGGGAATGGCATCACGAGTCTCCGTCGCGGTCTGCAGCCGGGTCCGGGCCCGGCCCAGGGCTTCCTGTAGCCGCACGGCCGCCTTGCCCGTGGGGGCCGCCAGCACAATACGGAGTCGACCGCGGCCCCTGGCCTGTTCAAGAAGCAGGGCTAGTATTTTTGCCACCGTAAAAGTCTTGCCGGTGCCGGGTCCGCCGGTGATAACGCAAAACGGCCGCAGCATAGCGGCAATCGCCGCTATTTTCTGCCAATCTATCTGCCGGGACGGCGCTTCCGGAAGAGCCGGGGGAAAAAGGCGTCGTAATCCCGCCGCCAGAAGAGAAAAATCAATATCGCCGGTCGGCGCGGCGCCGCGTTTTTTGATAAAATCCGCCACGGCCGTTTCATATTCCCAATATCGGTGGAAATAGAGCCGGCCCTGATCATCGAGGACAAGCGGCTTATATTCCCCCGGCCGGCCCGTAACCCCGCTTTGCAAAAGCTGCCGGGACCAGTCGGCAAGTTCCGGGCAGATAAAATTTTCACCCGCATAGGCGTTCCCGTTTTCCGCGGCAGGCGCCCACGGCCGGCCGGCCGATTCGGCAAGATTAAGGCAGATATGGCCTTCGGCTATCCTTTTGCTGACTAATGCCGCCGCCAGCCGCAGGGCGGCGCTATCCCTGCCGGCCAGCCGGGACATAAACGCGGCAAAATGCCGGTCAAGGCTCGAAAAAAACCGCTCGTTACCGGCTAAAAAATCATTTTTCAACATGGCGTCAACAGCGCTGATCGCGTTCAGATATTAATAAAGCAGCAAGTTCCTTAATCAGGGCGGCGGCCGGCACGTCATGGTAAATTCCAAAGTCCGGGCCGGCATCACGGTCAACGCCGCGCAGAAAGATATAAAAAACTCCGCCGAAATGTTTATCATAACAGTAGCCGGGCAGCCGAACGGCAAGATATTGATGCAGCGCCACCGTATATATATGGTACTGCAGGGTATATAAATCCGCCTGCATCACCGCCGCAAGCTGCCGCCGGTGATAATCCGCCGGCCGGTTGCCGAGAAAATTGGACTTCCAGTCCACCAGATAATAACGGCCGTCAAATTCAAAAACCAGGTCGATAAAACCCTTCATAAAGCCCTGCATGCGAACCGAGGAAATGCCGCCAAGCTCTTCAGCCAACCCCGCGGCACTTCCGTTTTTTTTAAAAATACGGATAAAATCCCTGATTGTCACGGCCGCCAAAGGGAAATAAAATTCCAGTTCATTCAGGCGCTGCCGGGCGGCAACGCGGCCGAGCCGCAAGTCCGGCCGGCTCGCAAGCAGCGGCGTGGCGCACAGGTTGTCGATCATCGCCTGGATAACATCCCGCCATAAGGGATCAAAACCATATTCCTGCAATTTATCCCGCATAAGCATGGAAGTCTGCGCCGCTTCATTATTTGTAAAATCAAGATGTTCCAGCAGATCGTGCAAAAAGACGCCGGGCCGCGCGCCATGCGGAAAGTCAAAAATAGTCGCCCCCGGCTCCCCTTGCAACTGCTCGGCAAAACGATGTTGCGCAAGAGGACGGCCGGCGGTTATAGCGGAAAAACTGGTAACCTGCCAACTGGTGTCGATAAGCCCGGCAAACCGCCGGCAATGAGGCGCAACACCGCCGCCGGCCGGGGAAGTATAAGCGGCCGGCGCCGCGTCGGGCAACGCCCTCAGCCGAATACTGCCGTCACCCGCCGTCACCAGCCTTTTGAGATCCTGCCACATCTCGCTGCCGGTCAAGCCGGCCAGTCGCTCGGCAGTAGCCGCCATTAACGAAAAAGAATCGGCGGCCGGCCGGCGGGGCCGGGGCTGATGAAACAGATAGGCCGGCGCCGAGGTCTCGGCGCCGCGTATCGGCCCCCATACCAGATAACAACGGTGTATGGCCCTGGTCAGCGCCACATACAGGAGCCGCAGGTTTTCAGCCAGCTCCTCCCCGGCGGCCTGTTGCCGATGCTCCTCCTGGTCCGGAGAGCCGATATCCAGAACGAGCCGGTAGCCCTTCTCCCGGCGATGAAAGGTAAACTCCTTTTTTGTCGTTATCCTTGAACCCCGCCAGAGAAAAGGGCAGAAAACCACCGGATATTCAAGGCCCTTGGCCTTATGCACCGTCACAATCCGCACGCAATCGGCATCGCTCTCCAGCCGCAGCTGATGCTCTTCATTCACCGCCTGCCGCTCGCGGCGCTGCTCGGCAAGATATTTCAACAACCCGGCTATGTTTAAATGCCGGGTAACCACGGCCTGATGCAAAACCTCCACAAGATGGAGAAGGTTGGTCAGCCGCCGCTCCCCGTCCGTAAAGCCGAGGAGACGGCTGCGGATGCGGTTGTCGGCCATAAAGGCGCGAAACATGGCCACGAAACCGGCCCGTTCCCACAACTCGAAAAAATACCGAAATCCGGTCAGCCATTCTTCCCAGGCGACCTCATCATGGTTCAGCTTTTCAAGCTCGACACCGCTTACGCCCATGATATCGGTGGCCAGGGCCGCCTTGATTTTCCGGTCATTGCCGGGCGCCGCCAGGGCGGCCAACAGTCGTTCCATTTCTTCGGCTTCATGGGAGACGAACAGGCTTTCCATGCTGTGCAGCACGCAGGGAACGCCGCAGGCCGCCAACTGCTGCTGCGTCAGCCGGGCCTCTCTGTTGGTCAGCACCAGGATGGCGATATCGCCGGGCGCTAAAGGCCGGTCGCCAAGCAACGCCTTTTGTTCCCGGCCGAGATTAAGGAGACGAACCACTTCCGCCGCCATTGCCGGCAATATAATATCCCGGGCCTTGCCCTGGGGAATCGCCGTCCGCATCACCTTTTGTTCAGGCTCGGCCTGTAATTCAGCGCCGCCCGGGACCCATAAATGAAAAGGCGCTTCAATTTTGCCGTTGATGCGCAGGGCAAGGCTGTCATCCTTCGCCGCCGCGGCCACCGGCTGAAAGGGAATTTCCTTGAAAATAAAAGGAGCCCGCCCTTCCTTGAAAATAGCATTAACCGCCCTGATAAGCCCGGGCGTCGAACGCCAGTTTGTTCCCAGGGTGTGACGGCAGCCGTTGGCGGACGCCCTGGCCGCCGCCTGCATATATGCGAAGATATCCGCGCCGCGAAAGCTGTAAATGGCCTGCTTGGGGTCGCCGATAAGAAAAAGGAGCCGGCCGTTGTTTTTATAAATCAGCTGAAAGATTTCATACTGGATCGGATCGGTGTCCTGAAACTCGTCAATAAGGGCGACCGGATATTTCCCGGCAACGGCGGCGGCCAGCAATGATCCGTGCCGGCCGGTAAGCCCTTTGTGAAGCTGGACAAGAAGATCGTCAAAAAAATAGATCTGCAGACGGTCTTTGCGAACGGCCAGTTCTTTTTTATAGTAAGCGAATAACTCGTTTTTCAAGGCCTTGAGACAGAGCTCAAACCTATCCAGCAGATTCTGCCGCGTCTGTTGCACAACTTCGCACAGGTCAAAAAAAGGCAGCCGCGGCGGTGGTTTGTTTTTTTTGGTGCCGACGGCAATGCCGGTGGCGGTGAATTTCTCGAATTTTTTAAAAAGATCAAGGGTGGGACGCGCCGCCGACGCCAGCGCCTCCATGGCGTCTATCAAGGCGGGAATGCCGCCGCGCTTGTAGCTGGTCTGCTTAAGATTTTCATCGTTCAGTAAAATCCGTTCCACATCATGGCAGGCCGCCGGCCAGGCCCGGCACATCGCCCGAAAGGCCCGGCTGAAATCTCCCTCCATTTCGGTCAGGCCGGCGCCGGCGTCTTTTACTGCGATTTCAGGGATAATTTGCAGATAGGGTTTAGCCTGATGTTCCCGCAATAAGGCATAAAAAGAATCCGGCGTTATTCGACGCCGCGCATAATCCACAAATAATCCGGAGCCCTGATAAAAATGCCGCCGCCAGAAATCTTCTACAATTTCGCGGCGCAACTGCTCCACATCAACGACCAGCTCGGTATCGAAAAACACGCCGCTTTCAAGGCTGTTTTCGCGCAGCATCCGCTGACAAAAACCGTGAATGGTGAAGATGCCGGCCTCGTCAAAGCCGTGCAGAGCCTCGGTAAGCCGCTGTCTGACAAGACCGTGGTCGGCAAACCGCTGTAGCAGGGCCGCCAGGAACTCATCCTCGCTGTCGCCTGTCATAAAGGCGGTCAGGGCCTCGCGCAGCTTCTTTCTGATCCGGTCTCTTAAATCCTCGGTTGCCGCTTCGGTATAAGTTACCACCAGAATCTGTTGAATGGCAAAATCTTCTTCCAGAAGCAGACGCAGCAGCAAACCGCAAATAGTGTAGGTCTTGCCGGTGCCGGCGCTGGCGTCAATGAGATTGATGCCGGTAAGCTGACAGGTTAACGGATCAAAGGTGTTCATAGCCGGCTGCGTTCTATCCAGCAATCGATTGGATCCTGTTTATCTTATATTGCAGATAAAAATTTAAAAATAAGAAGGTAAGGAGGCTTGAAAAATTGATGTTCATCTGTAGATAATTATTAAAATGATCCATTAGTATACGTTTGACTTTAAAAACCTGGGGGATGAGGACGCTCAGCATCACCAGGCATATCACATTGGTTAAAAGATCCAGAATATTCAGTGATGTCGGCGCGTCAAAACCGCCCGACACCAAGGCCGCGGCCCGCATGAACCCCGAATAAAGACCAGCTACAGCCACCAGGGAAAACACCGCGATCCCGGTGACAAAAACACCCTTGCCCAGCTTTTCCCGGCTGTGCAGGCTGTTAATCGCCGCCCGTCTGGTCAAAAACCATATGGGGAAATAAATCATGCCGGAAAGAAGAGTGAGAAAAACAACCGTGGCAACAGGCGTTTTTTTAAGATCCGTTTTTTTCTTGCCCCGCAGCCGCGGCAGCCGTCTTTTCGTAACCATGTTGCCTGTGGTATAATGAATTCCACTGAATTCTGCAATTTCTTTAAACAAATGACATCCTCTACCATACATATCGGCACCTCCGGCTGGCATTACCGGCACTGGCGGGGAAATTTCTATCCAGCCGGCCTGGCGCCGCCCCATTTTCTTGAATTTTACTGCCGGCAATTTCAGACAGTGGAGATCAACAACTCCTTTTACCGCCTGCCGCTGGAAAAGACCCTGGCCGCCTGGCGGGCGGCGGCGCCGACCGACTTTCTATTCGCCGTCAAGGCCGGCCGTTTTCTCACCCACATGAAAAAGCTCAAGGACGCCGCCGAACCGCTCGACTATTTCCTGACCAGAATCGCCATACTGGGCGACAAGCTTGGCCCTGTCCTCTTCCAGTTGCCGCCGCGCTGGCAATGCAATGTCGAGCGGCTCACCGCTTTTCTGGCGCTATTGCCGGACCAATTTCGCTACGCCTTTGAGTTCCGCGATGAAAGCTGGTTCCGCCAACCGGTTTACGATGCCCTCCGCCGGGCAAACGCCGCCTTCTGCATCTATCACCTGGCCGGTCGGTCGGCGCCCCGCCAAGTCACGGCGGACTTTATCTATATCAGGCTACATGGCCCGGCCGCACCATACAGCGGCAAATATGACGACCGGACCTTAGCCGAATGGGCCGACGCCATCTCCGCCTGGCAGCGCCAAGGCAAGGATGTTTTCTGCTATTTTGACAACGACCAACACGGTTACGCCGCCGCCAACGCCCGCCGACTGGCGGAAATTCTTAACCAGCTCGCCTGATTTCCTCCTGAAATTATCTCTTTATATCAAACTATTATCCTTAAACGCCAGTTTTTTACTGTAATTATACTTGCATTCTTTATCTATTAATTATACTCTGTTAGTTTAATTATTATATAGATTTGCCCCGTTACTTGACAATAAACGCCTACGGTTTCGATATCTGCCCTTGTATATCAGTGCCTAAGGTGGAATAAACATTGCCAACAATTTGTGCGGCGGAGACTTTTGCGCAAATTATGTCGGCAATATAACCAAATGGTGGGGGCAACCCCACTTCAAACAACAAAACAGGACTGTCTCCAAAAATGCGAAAAAAATCTGCCGCCCGACTACTGTCATGCCTTCTCCTCTTTATTTGTTCCCCGTTAACCGTTAATGCCGCCCGGCCGCCGGCCGACCTCTCCTGCATATTAAAGGTCAAGGCCTACTATATTCATAAAAAATTCCGTGCCCAGAACCCTACATTTACGAGCTTTACTTTCGATGAAGAAAAGGGCGCGCAAGTCACCTGTAAAGCGGTCACAAGCCGGAGCTGGTACGAAGTCAGCCATTTAAGCGCGCCGCATTTATGGTACCGCGACTCAAGGGGCAAATGGACGGATCAACTGCCTGCATGCCCTCACTGGTCTTATTTATATTCAGTATGGCGACCGGAGGACATGGAATACTATGACAACCTGCCTTACCCTGAATTTGATGCAAGGGAATACCGAACACGCAAGCCGTACCAGCTGCCGCCGGAACTGGTAGAATCTTTATGCGCCCAGTGGAATCAGGCCGGCAAAAAGGCAAACCCCGACACCGGCAGAAAATACTGCCTGAATCATCAAAAAATAGGCTCATCCGTCAATGTCGCCAATGGCAATCTTTTCGATGCCTACCAGGTTTCACCTGATCCGAATTTTCCCATTACCATAAACTATAACAGCCGCTCCCGCCGGACGGGCCGTTTCGGATACGGCTGGAACGACAGTTACGATATCCGTATTCTGCCGGGTCTGGCCGGCGCGGTCATTCTAATCGATGCCGACGGTCGGGAAGAAGAATTCCAACCCGGCACGGACGGCACATTCGCCGCGCCGCCGGGCAACCACGATATCCTAGCAACGGACAGCACGGGAACATACCGGCTCAGTCGCAAGAACGGCATGGTTGTCACCTTTAACCAGGAGGGCCGCCCCACATCGGTCGCCGACCCAAACGGCAATACCACGAGCTACAATTATGACGGCGAAATATTATCCGGCATCACCGGCCCGGCCGGGCAAATTTTAACATTTACGGCAGACGGCAACGGCCTGCTTACAGGCATCACCGATTCTGCCGGCCGATCTTCGTTGTTCAGCTATGATGCAGAGGGGAATTTAACCATGGTTACCAACCCGGCGGGCGACAGCCGGATGTTTTCGTATGACGCCGATCATAACCTTATCCGCAAAACCGATACACTGGGCCGGACAACCGATTACGCCTATGACGATCAGGACCGGGTGCTGAGATCCCTTGCCGCCGACGGCAAGACGCACCAAGTTGAATACAACGCGCCCGGCACGACAACCGTTTCCGACACCGCCGACCGGCAGACCGTTTTCATACATGACGATTCAGGCAGAGTAACGGAAAAAATCGATGCGCAAAACAATATGACCGAGTATGGCTGGGATGCCGACATGAACCTGACGAGCATAAAGGATGCCGGCGGTACACGGTCATACGAGTTTGACAACGTCGGCAACCTACTCTCTAAAACCGACCAGGACGGCAACACAACAACATACACCTACGACTCCCGGGGCAACCTGCTTTCCATCACCGACCCGGAAGGCCGCAGCCTCGGTTTCACTTACGATCAGCAGGGCAATCTGCTTTCCGTCAGGGATGCCGCCGGCAACGTCACCCGATACCAATATAACGCGCGTGGCAGAATAACCGGCAAAATCGACCCGACCGGCCGAAACTGGTCCTATGCCTATGATGAGTCCGGCAATATTATTAAAATTACCGGCCCGACCGGCGCGGCGATCAACTTAACTTATGATGCGGCCGGCAACCTTAATTCCCTGGCCGACCCCAACGGCAAGGTTTCGTCTTTTGAACACGATATCCTCAACCGGCTGACGAGCATTACGGATCCGCTGGGCAATCAAACCGTTTTTACTTACGATGCCATGGGTAACCGATTGTCTGCTACCGATGCCGACGGTAACACGACAACCTTTGCATACGATTACCAAAACCGCGTTGTCGGAATTGTCGACGCCTTGGGGCGGACGACATCCTTCGCTTATAGCGCGGCCGGCTGCTCCGCCTGCGGTGATAACGGCGACGGCAGGCCCGCGACCGTTACCGATGCCAACGGCCGGACGACAACATTCGAATACGATGCGCTCGGCAGGCTGTCAAAGGAAGCACGACCATCGGCAAATGAAAACTCTTATCAATATGACGCGACCGGCAATTTGCTTGCCATGACGGACGGCAAAGGGCAAATCACCCGCTACCGTTACGATAATCTGGGACGGCTGCTGGAAAAAACCTATCCTGACGGAACCGCGACTTTTTTCACCTATGACGCGAGTAACAACATAATAACCGCCGGCAATCAGTATATCTCGTATCGCATGGCCTACGACCTTCTGGACCGGCTGACGGAAATCTCCGATTCAAACGGCATGAAGACTGTCTATGAATACGACGCGCTGGGCAACAGAACACGAATGATCACGCCGGCAGGCGGCGTCGTGACATACGCCTATGACCTTGATAACCGCCCGGCCCGGATAGATTCTTGGGCGGGAAGCATCGGCTTCGCCTATGATGCCGCGGGCCGCAGAACCGCCCTTTCTCTGCCCAACGGGATAACCACGTCATATGCCTACGATAACGCGGGACGGCTGCTACATTTGCAAGGCGTCAACCGCAAAGGCAGGTTGGTGAATTTCTTTTCCTATACGCACGACAAGACCGGGAACCGCCTGACAAACGCCGCCGACAATTGGCAGAAAAGCTACAACTACGACAACGCCTACCAAATCCTCGGCGCGGCGCTGACCAGGAACCATAAAAACGGCAAATACGGTGGCAAAAAGCACGAAAAACATGAGAGTCATCACGCCAAAGATAAAAATAAGCGCGAGGGAAACGGCAGGCATGCGCATCATGGAAAGCTGCGTGCCTTTTCTTACGACCCGGCGGGAAACCGGATGAACGGTCCGCAAGATAAAGATGTATATCTTTACAATGAAGAGAACCAGCTCACCTACGACCGGCGGCACTATTACCAGTATGACGAAAACGGCAATCTTGTCCGGAAGATAAGGCTGGACGAAGATGGCGAGATAAGGCATGAAACGACTTATGGGTATGATTACGAAAACCGCTTGACTAAAATTACCAAAAACGGCCATGATGAATCGACAACCGTTGGTTTCAAGTATGATCCATTCGGCCGACGGATTGAAAAAATGGTCGAGAAATACGGCGACGGGAAGATCAAGGTAAATATTTTCACATACGTATATGACAACGAAGATATTATCCTTGAAATACGGACCAAACCGCACGGCGGTAAGGAAAAGACGCAAAAAATCAGCTACCTGCATGGACCCGGCCTCGATGAACCCCTAGCGATTGAGGAGAAGGGCCGCATTTATTTTTACCACGCCGACGGCCTGGGGAGCATAGTCGCCCTGAGCGATAAAAAGGGACATACCGTCCAGACTTACGATTACAGCCCCTTCGGCACCTTGAAACGCCACGGCAACAAAATAAAAAACCATTACACCTTCACCGGCCGTGAATGGGACAGGGAAACCGGTCTCTATTATTACCGGGCCAGATATTACGACCCGAAAACCGGCAGATTTATCACCGAGGACCCGCTTGGCTTTGCAAGCGGCACCACAAACCTGTATAGTTACGTCGGTAATAATCCGCTTAATTGGGTGGATCCGTGGGGACTTAGTTGGAGATCTGTTGTTTTGGGGGGCACGAGTACGGCACTGAACACGGCTGCACTTGCTACTGTTTGGAATCCTCCATTAGCAGCAACGTTTAAAACATTGGGAGGTGCTGCCACATTGCTCACTCTCGGTAATGCATACTATGAGTATAAAACAGGTCAAATATCCAAAAATAATTTGGCATTAACTGCTTTAGAAACTGCTGGCCAATTAATAGGCGGAAAACTTACTTCTAAAGCCTTTGGCGTTGCAGGTGAAGCTTTCTTTAATGGTATTGCAAGAACAAGTGACGTTTTCGGTACAGCCTTGGATGCTATACAAACCTTTGCCCCTACTCCAGGAGGAGGGACTTGTAAATGAAATTAGGACTTTCAGGAGAAGCATTCGGGAATTTGCTTGTAGTCGGAGGCCTTATTGGACTGATAATCTGTG
>CAYWUR010000002.1:0-27083 GCA_964460745.1 uncultured Desulfobulbia bacterium
AAATGGTGGAGGCGCCGGGAGTTGAACCCGGGTCCGAAAATACTCCCCTCAAGTCTCTACATGCTTAGTTTCGAATTAAAGATTCGCCCCACGGATGCCTTCGAAACAAGGATTTCCTTGGCGCTATCCTGCTGGAGTTTCGCTTCCGATACGGCAGGCGCGTTTCAGAAACTATCCCACAGAGTCGACGCCCTGTCTGATCCCGTGGGCTGGATCAGGAGAACGGCTAAGCAGTCTAAGCTGCTAAAGCGTAATTATAATCATCGGCGATTATAAAGTTTTCCACCTGTTTTACGAGCAGATAGAACCTCGGCATGCAACTTTAAGCTTATATATCCCCGTCGAAACCGTTTCGCCCCCTTGCTGAATTATTGATTGATTGTACATATATATTATAACACTTGTCGCCCAAATAACAATGCATCAGTTAACGCCCCAGTTTGTAGGAACGCTCAATTTCTCTGTCGGACTCCTTTTTTTTCAGGGCGGCGCGTTTATCATAGAGTTTTTTGCCGCGGGCCAGCGCCAGTTCTATTTTTATCTTCCTTCGGTCTTTAAAGTAAATTTTAAGCGGTATAAGCGAGATACCCTTTTCCTTGACCTTGCCGATCAGCTTTTTTATCTCCCGCCGGTGCAGAAGCAATTTGCGTGGCCGCATGGGGTCGGCAGTTTGATGCGTGGCATAGGTATAGGGGGAGATGTGGACATTATGAAGCCAGACCTCGTCTTTTTCGATAACCGCGTAGCCATCGCGGAGGTTGGCCTTGCCCCCGCGCAGGGATTTGACCTCCGGCCCGGTCAGGACGATTCCTGCTTCCAGCACGGCATCGATGGTATAATCGTGATAAGCCTTTTTGTTGCGGCTGATAATTTTATCGGTCAAGGGATTTTATTCCTGTTAGAATTTTAAAAGCGGCGAGGCGGGCAGGTCAGCCGCCGGTAACGCGCAGGGCCTCCTGATAGGTGGTGACGCCGCTTTTCACCTTTTGCCAGGCGTCTTCCTGCAGGGAAGTCATGCCCTCGGCAGTGGCGACCTTCTGCATTTCCGCCGCGGTTTTTTGGGCGGTTACCATTATCTGTAAGGGCTCGGAAAGCGGAAATATTTCAAAAATACCACAACGGCCAAGAAACCCCGTGCCCCGGCAATGGCGGCAGCCTTTGCCGCGCCGCAGCTCTATTGGTCCTTCGGCCGTGGCCGGCAGGCTCAGGTTCCGCAATTCATCCGCGTCCATGGTGAAATGTTCCACGCAGTGGGGGCAGATTTTGCGCACCAGTCGCTGGGCCATGGCGCCCAGCAGGGTGGAGGCGATGAGAAACGGCTGCACCCCCAGATCGAGCAGGCGGGTAATGGCCGAGACAGCGTCGTTGGTATGCAGGGTTGAGAATACCAGATGGCCGGTCAGGGCGGCCTGTACGGCGTGTGACGCCGTTTCCAGATCACGGATTTCACCAATCATGATAATATCGGGATCCTGTCGCAGAATATTACGGAGAATGGTGGAAAAAGTGATATCCGCCTGCGGTTGGACGGCGATCTGATTGAATTCCTCATGGACCATCTCCACCGGATCTTCAACCGTGATGATATTTTTATCCGGCGTGGCGATGTTTTTCAGGGTTGAATAAAGGGTGGTCGATTTGCCGCTGCCGGTGGGGCCGGTTACCAGAACAATGCCGTGCGGCGCGGTTAAAAAACCCTTGTAGATCTTGCTGTCCCGCGCGGAGAAGCCGATCTGGTTCAAGTTCCGGAAGAGTATTTCCGGATCAAGGATCCGCAGCACCGCTTTCTCGCCAAAGGCCACCGGAATTGTGGAAACCCTGATTTCCGCTTCCCGTCCATCGTGGTCAATTTTTATCCTGCCGTCCTGGGGCCGCCGTTTTTCGGCAATATCAAGACGGGAAAGAGACTTTATCCTCGAAACAATTGCCGGGTGGACGACTTTCGGCAGTTTATAGATAGTATGCAGGATACCGTCGATCCGCAGACGGATTATGCTGGCGTTTCGTTTCGGCTCGATATGAATATCGCTGGCCCGCTGTTCGAAAGCATAGTTGAACAGATGGTCCACCGCTGATTTGATATGATGGTCGGAGGAAGCGATCTCGCTGGCGGAGGATATTTTAACATACTGCTCCAGGTTGCCGAGGTCGACCATCGGGCCGGTCATGTGTGTTTCAGCCGCGGAAATGGATGATTGAAAACCATAGAATTCGCCGAGTATCTTGCGAATATCCGACTTGGTGCTGAGGTAGGGTTTGACCTTGACCTGGTTGGCGTGTTCGATTTCTTCCAGCACGGCCCGGTTGTCGGGATCGCAGACGGCAATTTCGAGGATGCCGTTCTTGGCGGAAAAGGGGAGGAGCAGATATTTTAAGGCGAATGATCGCGGTATGGTCCGGGTCACTACATGAAGATCGAGATCCAGCGGGTTTAATTTTTTGAAGGGCATCTGCAGATCGGCGGCCACCGCCTGCATGATGATCTCTTCCGTTAATAATTGCTTGTCCCTGCCCGGGATTGCAAGATTAAAGGAAACAATAACATCGAGCAGCACTGGCGCGGCCATACCACGCATTGTTTTGTCGGTTGCCCTTCTGCCGCGGCGCAATTGGTGCTGCTGGTCCTTTTTTTTGCTGATCAGTCGGCGTTGTTCCGCGGAGATCAGACCTCTTTTAATCAACAGACCAAGCAGGTATTTTTCATTATCAAGATAATTCATGGCTGAGATGGCTGATACCTGTCTTTTAGCTCTTTGCCCTTTTGGATCAACCATAAAGAGAGAATTCCCCCTTCCGTATTTTTTGTAAAACCTGCCAGATCGCCGATCTGGAAACGTGACGGAGGAATAGACTGCCCGGTTGTCGCGGAAAAATAGTGGGTCATCGACGACAGCCTGTACAGGCTGTCGTCGATCACGATTTCTTTCATCGCCTCAATACGGTCAATGTGGCCGGCGCAGTCAAAGGTTTTTTCATTCCGTATGGGTATTCCCGCTTCGTCGACTTCCATTGTCCAGCCCGTCGCGGTAAAGCCGCCGGTGAGCAGGAAGATGAGTACGGCGGTCACCGTGGGCTTCAATATGCAGTTTGTCATGTTTTGCGGCATAAGTTTAAACCTCCCGTTCGTATGCGCTCTATAAACCACACCTCGAAGTTGATAACACCTCGGAATGTAAACGCTTCGCTCCTGTTATTCAAGTTCCCGCCAGTAATAAAGACCCCGACGTTCCGCGGTTTCCGACATGGTTTCGATGATGCCGGCTGATGAACTGAAGTATTTAATTTCCCGCGGCGCATCGCGAAGAATAGCCGGCGGATGCAGCCGGCCTTCATATTTTCTGCCGGTCGGCGCTACGTCGAGCGTTATTGTTTCTCCCGGATTGTCGGGATTGTCAATCTCGATCTCCAGAGTATCATTCCGGTCGATGATCCGGTCATCATTAATGTCAAAGGCGGCGATCGCAAGCTGCCCGCCGGTGCAGGCATTAATCTCGTGGACCACGGAGAAGCCGCCGCCGCTGCATGGCGAGGACTGGGGGACGAATGAAATAACGATAGCCTTGTTGTTTCTGATCATGACATTGCTGGTAACCTTTTCCTTGGGGATCGGCAGGTCAAAATACCAGCCCGCATGAATGGTCTCCGCGTAGTCGGCCGGGCCTATATCTGGCTGTTGGTCCGCGTCGTCGTCCGGCGTCGTATGCCAGTTCGGGGTATTGTCGCTCAATACTCTCAACCAGACATCGTCAAGCGCCGCGTCATTTAAGTCCGTGTCTATTGTTACTGCCCAGTCCCTGGTAACGGTGATATAGTTGCTTTTGGTAAAGGTGTTTTCTGCGCTGGGGCCATAGACGGTCAGGGCGACGGTGTATGTCCCTGCCGTGCTGTAGGTATGGTCGGGATTTTGGGTCGTACTCGTCACGCCGTCGCCGAAATCCCAATACCAGCTGCTTACCGGCCCGCTGGACGCGTCACTGAAGTTTATCGTTGCCGCAGCCGGGTTGCCGGTCGCGGTGCCGGTAAAATCAGCCACCACCACCTCGTCGCCGGAGACTTCCGGCGGAACGTCTAACGAGGTGTCCGTTGTCACCGGCCAGGTGCTGGAAACGGTAATAAAGTTTTCTTTTTCCGCATTGTTGGCAACACCGGCGCCGGTTACGGTCAGAGTGACCGTATAGGCTCCTTCTTCCGTGTAGGTGTGCAGCGGATTCTGCAGGCTGCTTGTCGCGTTGTCGCCGAAATCCCATTGCCAGCCGGTAATTGTGCCGCTGGATTGGTCGGTGAAATTCAGGGCGGCGGAGTTCGGCGTATCAGTCGCCGTGGCGTTGAACCCGGCAATGACCGCCCCACCTTCGAAGAGAGAAGTCTGTTGCAGCAGGGTAACATCGGCCGGTTGATTTGACAGGGGCGAAGCGGCATCAGGATCAAAAGTGCCCAGATATTCGCTGTCATCGTCATCGTCGCCGTAATCCCATATTCCGTATATAGTCTGTTCCGTGGTGTCGGGCAGATCTCCCTCGCCCAGATATCTGCCGGTGGCGAAGATTACCATGTAGCCTTGATTGTCGCCGCAGGGGTACATGACGTCCGGTTTGGCGGTGATCGGCTGTACGACCCCGCAGGAGCCGGTCTTGGTCGAGAAAAGCGGGGCTGGAGTGGAACCGTCTTTATATGCTACATCCCAATTCGCATAGGATGAAGAGGTGAGATCAAATTTCCAGAGATGACCCCGCAGGTCGCCGGCATAGACATAATCAACCATAAAATCATTATTCGCATCGATTGGTGTCGGGGTTGATAAGCCGTTCCCGGAACCTATCTGTGTGTCGATTTTTTTGAGGACCGTGCCGTTTAACGGATCGATAACATAGAGGATTGCCTTGCCGTTTGTGCTGTCGTAGCCGTTGCCGAAAATGACCGCATACCCTTGCAGATCGGTTCCCGTGTTAATGCTTGTGTCGTTGGTTTTGACGAAATAGGCCTGGCTGTAAGTATACCCCAGGTCGTCATCCGTGCCGCCGGCGGGATATTCCCACATTACCCGGCCGGCCAGTATGGACTCGGAGGTGATTTCGTCCGCATTGGAAATATCCAGACAGTAATAGCCCTTGCCGCCTTTGCCCAGTCCGCCGACCAGCAGGGTGGTGTTGCCCATATTTTTGGCATAGGGGGTATTGTCAACGAAGAATTTGTGTGTATAGCCGGGATCGGCCAGCGCGGACAGATTCGCAATGACCTGGCCGGGGATATAACTGAACAGCTCCGCACCGGTATCCGCAACAAAGGCGTGCAGCATGCCGTCATTGCCGCCGACATAGAGATTGCCGCTATTGTACACCGCCCGGGAATCGACCATGTCGCCCAGCGGTCCGAACCGGGTTCTGAAAGAACCGCCGTTTTTTTCTTCGTTGTCATCCGCGCCTCGCAGATAGTCGACTAATAGCGAGTCGGAATTCAAAGCCGCCTGCTGCGCGGCAGTGAGGTCGGCGTATCTGAAAGGAATACCGGTGACGCCGTTATAGGTGGCGATGATCCTGTTGCCGTGCCCGGCTACATCGATAAAATTTTCCAGTTCGTCCGCCGCCGACCAGACAGCGGTGTCCGTGATAACTTCACCGGTGGTTGAGTCAACATTAAAGGCTTTGAGGTCACCCATCCAGCCGTCGCTGAAATAGTTTGTCTGGAACATGAGGATGTTATCGGATAATTCTTCGTAAAGTTCGTCGCCGTTCACGGAAACCGAGGCGGCCGAGCCGACCCTGACCTCGATATTATGCATGACCTCCAGCAGAGAATCAACAAGCTCCTGCGGATTGCCGGCGCTCAGGAAGACGCCGTGGCCGTTTACCGAGGCGTGCCAGAGATCGTCGATTTTTCCCTGGTCGCCGCCGGCCGGATCAGGCCAGGCGGGATATGGCCCGTCGTCGAGATCATAATCGGCCGGATTCAGGGTGCCGGTTACACCGAAAGAGACGCCGTAGGTAACCATGTGTTGGTTGGTGGCGTCGTCCCTGGTAGAGGTGGGTACCAGATTATCGAGGGCTGCTGCCAGGTCGTTTTCATAGTAATACATGGCCACATCCCCCAGGGTGTCGGAATAACCGTCGGCGTAAGGTATGCCGTTGTCGGAATCTTCGTTGCCGATGCCGCTGCAGCAGGAGCCGTTATAATAACCGTCGGTCATGACAATTGTAAAACATTGCTGACATTCGCCGCCGTCGGCGGCACTGGCAAAGGGCGAGGCGCCGATACCGCCGCTGCTGCCGTCATCCTGATTGAGGTATTCACCGACGTTCTGTAGGCCGGCCCGCAGGGGCGTACCCTGGGCGGAGACATCGTAAGAATAGATGGCGTCCAACAGATCGGCGGTTTCGTCGACGCCGCCGACCTTGATTTTTCGTACCGGTTGGATGATTTTGCCGTTTATGCTGTTGATGCCGATCTGCACCCCCTGCATGTTGTTGATCACATTGGCAACCGCTGCCGTGGCGGTAAGTTCTCGCCGCCGATAGAAGGAATACCAGTTGGCAAAGTTCTGTCTTTCCGCGGCATAGGTTCTGTCCTCGTATTGCCCGTCATCATTTAAGTCTTTTTTTACGGAGTCCGGCACGCTTGTCGCCGGTACCAGGGTCAGTTCACCCGTTTCCACCTGGTTGTCGCCGTCGGCGTCATCAAAGCGGTAATAGGCAATGGCGCCATCAAGATTTACTAGATAAATATCCTCGCCGGCATCAAGTTCGCCGTCGGCATCGGCGTCATCCCAGGTGTAGTAGTGGGCATTGGCAATGGCAATCTGGGACCCGCCGCTGACCGGCACGAACTTGACGGCATCGGCGCAGGTGTGGTCGTTGTCGGCGTTGGGGGTATGCGATAGGGTGACATAACCGGTTGCCCCGGCGTTAAAGGTATGGACGCCCAGGCTGTACCAGGTGGCGCCGTTCTGTCTCTGGTTTACGGTTACGGTGATGTTGCCGCCGGCATGATGGACGGTATATGGCGCGTTTTCCATACGATCACCGATGGTGGTCCAGTAAGCAAAGACCTCGTAATCGCCGGTCGTGGGAATATCCGGCGTCCAGGTGGCGGTGGCCGCGGTATAGCGGGCGTATTTTGAATTTCCCTCCCAAGGGTTCGGGCCGCTTGATGTATACCAGTCGCCGGTGCTTGTAAAACCGGGAGCGCCGTCCAGGTTGTCGATAACGATTTCGTCGCTCACCGTATAATAGGCGGCGCTCAGATTGAAAGTCGGCGAGGAATGATAAGGGTGGGAACGCGGGTTGCCCGGATCGGCGTTGGCGAGGGTGGGCCAGGGATCATATTTTGCCCGGGGATTGTAATACATCTTGTTATATCCCGACCACTGCGATTTCCATCTGCCCCGGTATGAGCCGCTCAGGATATCGCCGTTGCTGCTCCATACAGGATAAACATCATCACCCGGATCATCAAAAACATATTCGTATAAATCATCGCCGGGCGGGCTGCCGGCGATGTAAAATTTGCCGTCATCGTTTTCGGTCATGAATTCCCAGTCCATGCTGCCGGAATCATCAAGTACAAACATGATATTGGCCGGCGCCGGCTGCAATTGGGTGTCAAGGGGGGTGTCGGAGATGGTGAGGCCGGCGGCCGTCACACAGGCGCAGGGGTCGGCGCAACCGTCAAAGACGAATTTCACCGCATCGGCACTTGTGCTGCCGGAGTGATTGCCGCCGTTGTGACGGGTTATCTGCACATTCCCCGTACTGCCGGCTTCAAAACAATAGGTGCCCAGCAGGTTCCATTGGCTGGTGTCGGCCTGCTGGTTGACAACCACCGTATCGGAACCGGACATGTAGTTGACGGTATAGGGGGCCTCCAGGTCACGGGTACTCCAGTAATCCCACCAGGCGTATACCTTGTAGGTGCCGGTGTAGGGCAGATTAGGAGCCCAGGTCGCGGTGGCGCCCTCCGAATTGGAATAGCGGGAACTGCCCTGATATTCGTTGCCGGCGCCTGATTCGTGCCAGGAACCGTTTTCAGAATATTCGGGATCAAGATTGTCGATAATAACCGTCTCCGGGGTGGCGGGGACAAATTTTATGGCGTCGGCGGCCGCCAGGTCGTTGGCGTCGGCCGGCGTATGGGAGAGGGTCACGTAATTGTCCGCGCCGCCGTCGAAACAGAAAGTTCCCAGATAATTGTCCGTGGTTTTGTTGCCCCAACTGCCGCCGTACAGACCTTCGTACTGATTAACGTGTACCTGTGTTGATACGCCGGCATGGACCACGGTGAAGACGACATCGGTGGAATAGGTGGTCCAGTCCCGCCAGTGGGCATAGACCTCGTACTGCCCGGCCGGCAGCGTCGGGGTCCAGGTGGCGGTATGGGCGCCGCTGGCGGAGGTCTCATAGAAGTCGCCGAGATATGCTTCGCCGTTGGAGACGACTTGCCAGACGCCGGTTGTGCTAAAGGAAGGCGCGCCGTCCTGGTCGTCGACAATGATATCGGCAACTGCCGATTCCGCGGTAAGGCAGACGCACAGGAACAGCAGCACAACAAATATTCGTAATAAACCAGATGGCTCCCTGCCTTTGCCGACCGCATTATCCCTTATCCGCCGGTAATGATTTATCTCAACCATGATCATCAAGTCCTCAGTTTTTTTTAAAATCTTTTCAGAAAACCGATGGAAATAGTAGCCTTGCCGTTGTTCAGGCACGAGCGGCCATATATATCAAAGGAATGAAGCTGGCTTGTGCTTATGTCCAGTGAGCCGCCCTGGGCTATACCCTGATCAATGGCGAGAAAACTTGTATCCTGGAGGCCGGCGGCCGAATTCGCCGTACCGCCTGCATCGGTAACCCAGTTGTCTTCAGCGGCAATGGCGCTGTCTCTGGTGGCCGGATCCGTGCTATAGCTGGGCAGGTCGGCGGGCTGATTTAAGAAGCGCAGGCCGTTGGCGGCATAAACAGACCTGTTTTTCAGAATGGCGGCTGTCTTGTTTTCTATAATTTGCGCCGCCTGGATTGCGGCCCCCTCTGCCTGGTAGAAATTTTGTTTATATGTTTTTTCATTTGCCGCAATCTTGATGTCGACAACGCTGTTTTTGCTGACCGCCATGCCGATAAGAGTCAAAAGGATGAGGATCAGCAAGGCCACGTTTATGACGGAACCTTTGTCGTTGTTGAGAATCAAAGAGGGATTCATCGCTAAATTACCTTTGCCGATCTGAAACCGTTGATTGTCACGGAGTAATTTTTATCCTTGCGCGTCCATTGCACGGTTATATTAATTGATTTCCATTGGCTGGTCGCGTTATCAGTGACGATCCATGTTCGGCTGTAAGCGCCGAGGGTGTCCGTGTTATTGTCCAGGCCGGCATACGGCACTGCAAGTAATTCCTCCATTTTGCTGCCGGCGAGGATGGTCGCTTTGGTAAGATTGCCGGAAAAACCGTTGGCCTTGATGGTCGATGTTTGCAACGCGGCAACGCCAAGCATGCCGAAGGTGAATATCGTCACCCCGATTAATACCTCGAGAATGGAAAAGCCCTTTTCGTAGCCAGGCATATGACCTCCGTGATACGTTTTTCAACGGGCGGTTAAAGCCCCATGTTACGGCATTGTATTCGCGTATATATCGCACGGCGGCGATAGTTATCGTTTGGGGCGGTAATTATTTCGTCGCCTTGCATGTTATAATATGTGGTTTTATTTATGTAGGAATAATTGGGCGTACTTGATTTGACGATAATGGTTACTTCCACTGCGTGGATTTTGGCGGTATCGGCCGTAAGGGCGCCGGTGGTGTCCAGATAGACGAAATTAAGCGCCTCTATGTTGTCCGCCACCGATTGATTGTTATTCGCCCCGTTGACATCCTTTCTGGCAAGCTCGGTGACGCCGTCGCCGTCGATGTCCAGCAGTGAATAAAGGATATCCTCGTTGCTGTCGGTCGTGTCTCCGTCGCCATTATCATCCTTGGTAAATTCGATGCTGGCGTTGTCGGTCTGGGCAGCTACAAAACCGGCCCCGGCGGAATTGCTCGGGTTGTAACCGGCCATCCTTATTTCCTTGATCATCCTGCTCAGGGCGATGCGCTGGTTCTGCTGCATCTCGGCTATCTGTTCCTGAATATCGTAGGAGGTGCTGAAAGAGATATAAATTCGATAGATGCCCATGGTAACTATGCTCGTCAGAATGAGCGCCACCATAAGTTCCACGATGGTGAAACCGTTTTTTCGGCTGATCCGCACCGGTTGCAACCGACCACGGTGTAACTCGGTATGATCCGAGTCCCCGTCCCTGCAACCGATTGCCGTCGGTCTTATTTTGTTAATGCTTCCTGGCATAAATGATGCTAATACTGATTCGGTCAGTCTCATAATGTATAATGAGAAACCTTTAGTAATCATGAGGTGCCTTGTATGTCAGCAGCCGCAAAAAAAATAAAAGGCTTTTCCCTTGTTGAACTCATGGTGGTCGTGGCCATTATCGGCATATTAGCCGCTGTCGCGATTCCAGCCTACCTGAACTATCTTTACCGGGTCAGACAGGCGGACGCCGTCCAGACCTTAATGGAAATAAAGACCGCCGAAGAGATGTATTCAGCCGAAAACGACGTATATGCCACCTCCATCGGTTCTCTGGAAGGTTTCAGCACGGCCGGCACCTATTATTACGGCCGCGGCAATTATTACCGCTTTTCAATACCATCTACCTCTACCAGCAGTTTCAGAGCTATTGCCGAGGGTGATCTTAACAGCGACGGCGCCTGGACCGATCACTGGGAAATCACCGACACTCTTGCCCAACCCGGCGCTTATGGCGTCAGCAATGAGGGCTTCAGCTTCTCTCTCATGAAACAACTCTTCTAAGGGCCTGTCGGACTTCTGCTTGAATTTACTTGGACCAGACGCCGGTTGCCGTTTTCCAGGCCCGGAGTCTCAGTCTGCCCGTAGTCGGGCTTACCACCACGGCATAGGGTGGCGCCTTCATCCCGGTGGCGCCGCCTGGGTCAGGTATATATAAATAGACAGTGCCGCCCCAGTTGGCCGTGCCGTCCGGCTGCATGGTGAACCAATTATTGCCGAAGCTGAATGTCACGCCGTCGGTAACATCGAGGTGGGCGCCGGCCGGTGTCACGTCCGGCCCGCCCGTCGCCCGCAGATCGTTGTCGTAGAACTGCACTTCATCCGGCAGCGCTGTTTTTCTAATATTGGTGTCATCGGCATCGCAGGTGGAAGAACTGTTGTCGTCCAGGCAGATCCAGTAACCGTCATCCGCGTCGCCATCGCCGTCCAGGTCGGTGTCAAAGACAAAATCGACAAGAACATTGCGGTTTTTGTTGACGGCCGTCGCCCGTGCCAGGTTAAAAGCAGACCGCATATTAAAGGCGGCGCCCTTGACTACACTTTCGGGGGAAGTAAATGATATCAATGCCTGGGTAGCTAAAATACCCATGATAATGAGGACCACCAGCAATTCTATGAGGGTGAATCCTGCTGATGTCTTTTTATCTTGCGATATGCCGAGCATTTGTCTGTAGAAATTGTAAAAGTTCACCGACCTTTTACGGGCAGAGGTTTTGCGGAGAGATGTCTCCCTAGCTGAACTGTTACTAAAAATTTTTTTGTTTACGATATTACATGCAAAAATAAAACCGGACAATCATAAAAAAATGAAGCAGTTGTCTTTTGGATTGCGGTTCAGCCTTATTATTATTTCTATTGTTGCACGGATGTGCTGGAGGTCCGGTAACCCCGGCCGGCCAGGCATTGGTAAACGATGTTGGCAATGAAAGGCGTTTTGTGTAAGATTGTCTTGACGTGACCAAGCCCATAAAGCAAACAAGGTTTACCGCATGATAAAAAAAACTGACAGAATAGATACCCTTGTAACGAGGAACCGTCTAACCGGCCTTAATCTCAGGCTTAAACGCCTGGCCGCCTCCTGGACGGTGGACAGTTACCAGGCCTTATTAAGGTTTTATGTGGATATTTTGCCGAAGCTTATGGAGGCCGAGCGCTGCACTATATATATAATTGAAATGGGCACGGACAAGATTTGCTCCATGTATGGCACCGGCCTGAGGGGAAAACGGATTGAACCGCCACGGCAAGGGAGTATCGCGGGAAAGGTGATTTCCTCAGGGGAAGGGGCCATAGAAAATGATCTCGATAAACAAAAGGGCTTTCATACCAAAATGGCGGCAACGACCCATTTTGTCACCCGCAACATGGTTTGTACTCCCATAAAGAGTGTTACCACACTCGGCGTCACCGGCGCAATTCAAATCATCAATAAAAAAGGCGGCGCCTTTAACGCCGAAGATCTGCACCTGCTTGAGGAGGTGAGCGGCTACCTGTCGACCTCCATTGAAAGCATTATTCTCAATCAGGAAATTTTTCGAATATCCGGCCAATTAAATCAAGAAGTCGAGCGCTTTGACGCAGGATATTTTCTCGACACACTTTTTATTGCGGAAAGTCCGGCGATGCGGGAAGTTCTGGGGTTGGTCCGTATGGTCAGCAAGACGCCGGTGAGTGTCCTGATACAAGGTGAGAACGGCACAGGCAAAGAACTTATCGCCCGCATGATACATGAAGGCAGTGATAGGCGCGAGCGACCGTTTGTGGCGGTCAACTGTGCATCAATACCTGAAAATTTAATGGAAAGCGAATTTTTTGGTTACGAAAAAGGCGCTTTTACCGGCGCGGATCATGGTCGGAAAGGACGTTTCGAGGAGGCAAACGGCGGGACCCTGATGCTTGACGAGATCGCCGATATGCCTCAGGTTATTCAGCCCAAATTCTTGCGGGCAATTCAGGAAGGCGAAGGTTCCCGTTTGGGAAGTAATAAATTATGTCAGTATAATTTACGCATTATCAGCGCTTCTAATAAGGATCTCAGGAAGGAGGTGGACGCCGGGCGCTTTCGGGAGGATCTTTTTTTCAGGATATTTTCCGTGGAGCTTCATGTGCCGCCACTTCGTGAACGGCAGGAGGATATTCCGCTGTTGGCCATCGCTTTTCTTGAAAAAATCAGTAAACGCTTTAAGAAAAAAGTGGCCGGTTTTTCTCCTGATGTGCTGCATATTTTTGAGGACTACAACTGGCCGGGAAATGTTCGTCAGTTGCAGAGCGAGGTTGAACGTCTGGTGGCCTTAACGCCGGAAGGTGAGTTAATCCTGCCGGACAAATGTTCCCGCGCCCTGTTGAGTAGTGTAACACGAAGGGAAGAAGGGGAGGGGCTTGTTGATGTCTATTCCATTCCGGAACAGGTAAAAGCCCTTGAAGTAAGGCTGATCAACAAGGCCTTGCGGAAAACCCACGGCAACAGGCTGCGGGCCGCGGAATTGCTTGGCATCACCCGGCAGGGCCTGCATAAAAAAATTAAACGCTACCAGTTAAGCATGCCGAAGCCGGAAGTTTCTTCCCAAAAAAAATAGTATCTGGTATAAACGTCCTCAGGTTAATGAGTCGTATTCTTTCCAGTGGTCCAATCCGGAAAAATCACGTTATCCGGTTGCTTGACGCAGTACGCACGGCGACTGGACTTTTTATTGTTTAATAGCGCTTTCAGGAGGGAGTTCCTATGCTTGCGCGGATCGAAGTCGGCCTTAAGGAGGCGTTTAATGATTCGTTTGGTGAAAAGATTCAAAAAAAAATTACCACCGATCTTGGCCTGCCGGTTGAGTCCGTAAGGACCCTCAAGATTTACACGGTGGAGGCGGATATCAATGCGGAGCAACTGCGTGCCGCCGCCGCCGGGCCTTTCAGCGATCCGGTTACTCAGAATTATTCATTAGGTCCTCTGGCCCTTGAAGAAAAGCTTGAATTTGACTGGGCGGTGGAGGTGGGTTTCAGGCCGGGGGTGACGGATAACGAAGGCCGCACCGCTGCCCAGGCCCTTGCCTTGCTCCTCGGTCGGAAGTTAACCGGCGGCAAGGAAGAGGAAGCGGTTTATACCTCAACGCAATATCTGCTTAAAGGCTCTTTTGCCCGGCAGGAGGTTGAAGCGATTGCCTGTAAGCTCCTGGCCAACAAACTAATTGAGCGGTTTATTGTTGTGAATCGGCTGGAATACAGTCGCAGCAGAGGCTTTAAACCTACCGCCCCCAAGGTGGTCGGCGATACCAGGGGAGGAGTAGCCGAAATTAGCCTGGAAGGCTCTGATGAGGAGTTAATGCGGATCAGCAAGGATGGGGTGCTGGCTCTCTCTCTTGTCGAGATGAAAATCATCCGTGATTATTTTATGCAGCCGGAAAGCAGGGCGGCGCGCGCCGTTCTGGGCCTGAGCGAAAAAGTAACTGATGTGGAGCTTGAGGCTCTGGCCCAGTCCTGGTCGGAACATTGCAAGCATAAGATCTTCGACGGTATTATTGAGTACGAGGATGTGCCGGCCGGCCGTAAGGAGAAAATTACCAGCTTATTCAACACGTTTATTCGGAAACCGACGGAAGAAATCAGGGCGGCGATGGGCGAGAACGACTGGTGTAAGTCCGTATTCAAGGACAACGCCGGTGTTATTCGTTTTGATCAGGACTGGAATATCGCTTTCAAAGTCGAGACCCATAACAGCCCCTCGGCCCTGGACCCTTACGGTGGCGCGCTTACCGGTATTGTCGGGGTTAATCGTGATCCTTTCGGCACCGGCATGGGTGGCAAGCTGATCTGCAATACCGATGTTTTTTGCTTTGCCACGCCATTTTACGATAAAGACATACCCGCCCGCCTTATGCATCCAAAGAGAATATTTGAAGGAGTTCGGGAAGGGGTGGAGCATGGCGGCAATAAAAGCGGCATTCCCACGGTAAACGGTTCTCTTGTCTTTGACGACCGCTATGCCGGCAAGCCTCTGGTCTTCTGCGGCACGGTGGGGATTATGCCAAGCAAAGTGCAGGGCAAGCCCTCCGAGAATAAAAGGGCCATGCCTGGAGACTATATTGTCATGACCGGCGGCCGCATAGGTAAGGACGGTATCCACGGCGCCACCTTTTCCTCTGAAGAGCTTAATGAAAATTCCCCGGCCACCGCTGTGCAGATCGGCGATCCCATTACTCAGAAAAAAATGTTCGACTGTCTGCTCAAGGCGCGGGATCTGGGATTTTATCGCAGCATAACCGATAACGGCGCCGGCGGCCTTTCTTCCTCCGTGGGTGAAATGGCCCAGGATACCGGCGGATTTGAATTGTATCTTGACAAAGCGCCCTTGAAATATGCCGGCCTGCAGCCTTGGGAAATTTTTCTCTCGGAGGCTCAGGAACGGATGACCCTGGCTGTGCCGCCCGAGAAGATTAAGGCTTTTCTGGCCCTCTGTGAAAAAATGGATGTCGAGGCAACCGTGCTTGGCGCCTTCACCGATACCGGCAAATTTCATGTTCTTTATGAAGATCGGACCGTTGCCTATATGGATATGGATTTTGTCTATGAAGGACTGCCCCGCATGGAGATGACCGCCAGGTGGGAACCTAAAACCTTCAGTGAGCCTGTGCTGCCGGCGCCCGGCGTTCTGGATTTAGGGCGGGAACTTAATAAGTTGCTGGGCCGGCTGAATATTTGCAGCAAGGAGTATGTCGTCAGACAGTATGATCATGAGGTTCAGGCCGGCAGCGTCGTCAAACCGCTTACCGGCGCCATGAACGACGGCCCAAGCGATGCGGCGGTGTTCCGCCCTCTGCTTGACTCGTTTGCCGGTTTGGTTATGTCGCACGGCATCTGTCCCAGATATTCCGATATTGATACCTATAACATGGCCGCCTGCGTCGTGGATGAGGCGGTAAGAAATGCGCTTTGTGTCGGGGCCGGCCTGGAGGTGATGGCTGGCCTTGACAATTTTTGCTGGTGCGATCCTGTCTTGTCTGAAAAAAATACGGACGGACCTTATAAGCTTGCTCAGCTCGTGCGGGCTAACCAGGCGCTGGCGCATTACACGAGAGCCTACGGTGTGCCATGTATTTCCGGCAAGGACAGCATGAAAAACGATTATCTGGTCGGCGGCATAAAGATCTCGATACCTCCCACTCTGCTTTTTTCCGTGGTGGCCAGGATTGAAGATGTTCGCAAGGCTGTCACCATGGATGTCAAAGATGCCGGCGACCTGCTTTATATTATGGGCAAAACATATCCCGAACTAGGCGGTTCTGAATATGCCGCGCAGTATGGCGCCGTGGGAAATCAGGCGCCACAGGTGCGGGAGAAAAAAGCTGTGGCCGCTTACCAGGCCCTGGCCGGCGCTATGGCTCAGGGCCTGGTTAAGTCCTGCCACGATTGTTCCGACGGAGGGCTGGGCGTGGCTTTGGCGGAAACCGCCTTTGCCGGCGGCTTGGGCCTTGCTGTTGATTTGCGGCAGGTGCCGAGCGAGGACGTTGATCGTGACGATACGCTGCTTTTTTCCGAGTCGCAGAGCAGGATGGTCTTAACCGTGGCCGCTGATAATGCCGCCGCCTTTGAAGAGATTATGCGCGGGAACGACTGTGTAAAAATCGGCACTGTTACGAACGCGCCTGAACTTAATATTATTGGCATGGCCGGCGAGGTCGTTGTACACGAAAATATTGCTGATTTGAAGACGAGCTGGCAAGAGACGCTTAATTTTTAACAATCCTTAATCCGTAATGCCGCCTGTAAAAAGTTGTTTTATAAAAGACATTGAGGAAGGCCGGAATATTCAAGATCTTTTCTTGATTAAAGAAATGAGTCGGGCCGAAACCAGAAACGGCAAGCCATATCTGATTCTTACGGTGATGGATAGAACCGGCGAAATCGGGGGCAGAATATGGGACAACGCCGATCAATTGATGGAACAATGCTCTATCGGCAACATCGTCGTCCTACAGGCGCAGTCCCAGTCATATAAGGGCGTCTTGCAGCTCAAAATAGACATGGTGCAAGCCGTGGCCGGCGAAACAGTGGATATCGGTTTATTCCTGCCTTCCTCCACGGCTGAGGTGCCGGTAATGGCCGAAGAGGTCGTGGCTCTTGCCGGCAGCGTTCGGACTCCCCCCCTGCGCAAGCTGTTGCTGCAATTTTTTCGGGCTGGAGATTTTTTTGATGATTTCAAGAAGGCGCCGGCCGCCAAAACAATGCATCACGCCTATCTGGGCGGCCTTCTGGAGCATACCCTGGCCGTAAGCCGTCTGGCCGATCGTTTGTCGGAATTTTATCCAGCCCTGGATCGTTCTCTTTTGTTGGCCGGCGCCTTGTTGCATGATGTCGGCAAGGTCAAGGAATTCTCCTTTGAAACGTATCCTTTCAATTATACGGACAGGGGGCGCCTTTTGGGGCATCTCATGCTTGGCGCGGAGATGGTGCGTGCCAAGGTCGATAGGATTAAAGACTTTCCCGAGGACCTTGCCGTCCGCCTGCAACACCTGATTCTCAGCCATCACGGTCGGCATGAATACGGATCGCCTTGTCTGCCCATGATGCTCGAAGCCTTTGTTCTTAATTTTCTTGACGATCTGGATGCCAAGGTGAATTTTATGATCAGGCTGGGAGGGCAAATGAAAGATCCGGATTATCAGTGGACGGACTTTCAGAGAACACTCGATCGTTTTTTGTTTGTCAGAGGCGGCATCCAATATAAAACGGAAAACGACACTGCAATCGCGGCCCCCGGCAAATCTTTATCGGAACAGGCGGAGATTTCCAGGCAGCAGAAGTTGTTTTAAGACGGACAAAATGATAAATAATCACCTTGCCTTTAGTAATCTTATTGGTCAGGATAAGGCGAAAAGCCTGCTCATGCGATCGATCGCCCGCGATAAAATGAGCCATGCCTATCTGTTCAGGGGGCCGGCCGGCGTGGGGAAAAAAAGAACGGCTCTTACCCTGGCTGCCTATGTTAATTGTAAATCGACTGTTAACCATGATGTCTGCGGGAGCTGTTCCTCCTGTCGCAAATTTTATACCGGCAATCATCCCGATCTCTATGTCCTTAGGGCCGAAGGGGCCGCCATCAAGATCAATCAGATCAGAAAGCTGAAAGAAGCTCTGGTTTTTCCGCCGTTTGAGGCGCAATACCGTGTTGTTATCCTTGAAGATGTTCATACGATGCGGCGGGAAGCCGCTAATAGTCTTCTTAAGACCTTGGAGGAGCCGCCGCCCAACAACTTATTGATCCTTACCGCTAATGAGACCGGTGAGCTTCTGGCGACTATCGTTTCCCGTTGTCAGGCGATTCCATTTCACCCCCTTCCTGTAGACCTGGTCAGCCGGGTTATGGCGGCGGACCACGGATTGCCGGTCGAGACGGCTTTTGCTCTGGCGGCGTCAGCGGGCGGCAGCCTCGGCCGCGCTGAATTGTTGTTGAAAAAGGAATTTCTTCCCTGTCGCCTGGAAATTGTTGAGCAGCTTCTTGCTCTGTTGCCCGGCAGATCGGAAAATGTGCCGGCGGTTTATCAGATGGCCGAGAAAACGGCTGAACTTAAGGAGAACCTGGGCGATTTTTTAGATCTGCTGAAATTATGGTTCCGCGATTTGATACTTCTTGCCGCGGGAGGGCCGGCATCATTGGTGAGCAGCCGCGATCTCGATCATGTTTTGTCGGCGGCGCGGGGCCGCTGGAGTTTGCCGGAACTTTTTGATAAACTTCTTCTCATTGAACAGGCCCAAAAGGAGCTTTTAAGAAATTGTAACCGGCTTTCGGTGTGCGAAGTCCTTTTTTTTGGACTGATATGATGGTATAGTCAAAAATGGTGGTAGTGCCACCCTGTGTGCTTGTCACCGGAATCAATTACAACCTGGACCCGTGATGGCTTCGTGCCGTCTTTAAACGTAACCAGGTACAATATAACATTTGCCGGCAGGTATTTAAGAAAAAAGAAAATGGAGATCAAAACCGACGACAGAGATGCACAGCTTGTTGAGCAGCCGGATTCCGAAAGCCGGCGGTTTCGATTCTACAGGGTCCGGTTCCGTTCGGCCGGGCATGTGCATATAGTCAAATCGAGGATCGACAATCTCTTGAAAGGGGAGGTTGTCATGCTTCAGACCGACCACGGGCCTGAGCCGGCGTGTGTTTTAGGTATAGCGGTGCAACGGTTGGATACCGGTAAAAAAAACGCCGGCCGTGGCGCCTTGAGCATTACCAGACGGAGTACAAGAGATGAGGCCGTCAAATATGATAAACTAGGTGAAATGGAGAAGGATGCCTTTGCTCTTTGCCTTAAACATATAGAAAAACATAAGCTGCCCATGAAGTTGGCCAGGGTGGAACGCTTCTTCAATGGCGGTAAAATTATATTTTATTTTACGGCGGAAAGCCGGGTCGATTTCCGCGAGTTGGTTAAGAATCTGGTGCAGGAATTCCGGACCAGGGTGGAGATGCGTCAGATAGGAGTGCGTCACGAAACCAAGATGATCGGTGGCTTAGGTTGTTGCGGCAGGGAGTTGTGTTGCTCGTCTTTTATAAAAAAATTCGAGTCGGTTTCCATTAAGATGGCCAAAGAACAAAATCTGCCGCTCAATCCAGCTAAGATATCCGGGGCCTGCAATCGGTTGCTCTGCTGTTTGACTTACGAATTTGATAATTATAAAGCCTGCCGGAAAAAAATGCCTAAAATCGGGAAACGCATAAGGTTGCATGACAAGAATTTTAAGGTCCGCCGGCACAATATTCTTAAAGAAGAAATCGTGGTACTAGACGAGGAAGGCGGTGAACATATCATTGGGAAGGAAGAATGGCAAATTGCCTCGGCTGTCGCTCCGGTGGAGCAAAGCCGGGGACCTGCAGGCGGGAGGAAAAAATAGCAGATGTCCGTCTACATAACGACGCCGATATATTATGTAAATGCCCAGCCGCATCTGGGGCATGCCTATACGACCATTGCGGCTGACACCTTTTCCCGGTTCAAACGGCTTTGTGGTGAAGATGTCCGCTTTCAGACAGGGACTGACGAACATGGCGATAAGGTCGTTGCGGCAGCGAACAAGGCGGGACTGTCGCCGACGGGATATGCGGATCGGATTAGCGGCATGTTCAGGGGGGTCTGGCCGCTTCTTAATATTGAACCGGATAACTTTATTCGGACGACTAACCCGGCACATGTGCAAACCGTGCAGGATATCCTGCAGATGGTCTACGATCAGGGCGACATATATTTCAGCAATTATTCAGGATTATATTGCCAGGGATGTGAGAGATTTTTACTGGAAAGGGAGTTGGTCGACGGCAATTGCCCTGACCACCAGACGCCTCCGGCTCTGATCAGTGAGCAGAACTATTTTTTCAGGATGAGCAAGTATCAGGAGTGGCTTATTGATTATATCCACGACCACCCCGACTTTATCTCTCCGGAACGCTACCGGAATGAAGTGCTTTCTTTTTTGAAGGAACCGCTGGAAGATCTTTGCATATCGCGGCCGACCAGCCGACTTACCTGGGGAATCCCGTTACCTTTTGATGACCGGTTTGTTACATATGTCTGGTTCGACGCCCTGATTAATTATCTCTCGGGACTTGGCTTTTCTCCCAGCCAAAAAAATCAGACGTCGACTTTTGTCAATTACTGGGGAGCGGCGGAGCATGTTATTGCCAAGGATATTCTGAAGCCGCATGCCATTTATTGGCCGACCATGCTCAAGGCCATCGGTCTAGCTCCTTTTCGGCGCTTGCATGTGCATGGCTACTGGAACATTAACCATGCCAAAATGTCTAAAAGCATCGGCAACGTAGTGCGGCCCAGCGAGCTGGCCGGAGAGTATGGGGCGGATGCCGTCCGTTATTTTGTTTTGCGGGAAATGTCTTTCGGGTTGGACGCATCTTTCAGCACGGCTGGGTTAATTGCCCGGCAGAATTCCGATCTGGCTAATGATCTGGGTAATCTTTTCAGTCGTTCGTTGGCTATGATTGATAAGTTCGCGACCGGCACGATTCCACGGCCTGGCGACCTTGATGACGAGGACCGCAAATTGACGGTCGCGGCGGTAAATATGGTGGGCGAATATATCGGCCATATGAATAACTTTGCCTTTAATCAGGCCCTGCGGGCGGTTTGGCATATAATCGGCGAGGCGAACAAATACATTGTGGTCAATGCGCCTTGGGTGTTGGCTAAAGAGCCGGCCCAATCCCAAAAATTGGCCACGGTGTTATATAATCTTGCTGAAATATTACGTTTAATAACCCTTGTCCTGCAGCCGGTTATGCCGAATACCAGTGCGAAAATGGCGGCGGCCCTGGGCATTGCCGAGCGGGAGGATCTTCGCCGCCATGGTAAGTGGGGGTTATTGCCGCCCGGCAATAAAATAAAGTTGATCCCACCGTTGTTCCCCAGGCTGGAGAAGAAAAAGGGCGAAATGAATAAAGAAAAAACACAAAAAACAGCAAGCGCGGGAAAAGAAAAGATTGCGGCGGCATCCGATCCGGTAGCAGAAACCAGTGGACTTATTTCTTTTGATGCTTTTAAAATGCTTGATCTGCGGGTAGCTGAGATTGTTGCCGCCGAAAGGATTAAAAAGGCGGACCGTCTGTTAAAGCTGATTGTTAAAGCGCCGGAAGAGAGGACTATAGTCGCCGGGATTGCCGAACATTATCAGCCGGAAGAGTTAATCGGCCGACAAGTGCTTATCGTCGCCAACCTGAAGCCCGTCAAGTTGAGAGGCGTGCTTTCGCATGGTATGGTTATGGCTGTGAAAGATGAAGACCGGTTGCTCCTGACCTCAGTGTCAGGGCCTGTTAAACCGGGCAGCAAGGTATCATGACTTGAACCTTTTGAGAAACCGTGCCGCCGGAGAGGAAACAGCATGTTTATGATCAGTAATTTTTTGTTGGCCATATCCAAACTCGTCAGTTTTGTCCTGAGTGCATACATGTGGATAATTATCGGACGGGCCATTATTTCGTGGGTAAACCCTGATCCGTACAATCCGATTGTCCGTTTTCTCTATGAAATAACGGAGCCGGTTTTAGCCAGGATTCGCCGATTTGTGCCGGCCCTGGCCGGCGGCCTTGATTTTTCGCCGATGATCCTCATTCTGGTTATTATATTTTTACAGAGTTTTCTGGTGCCGACATTACAGCAAATAGCCTTATCATTAGGATGAACAGACAGAAAATTCCAACGGGAGTCATGCGATGAGCCAGTCACAGAATGATTTTAATGCCCAACACTTCAACCTCAGGTTCCGCGGTTTTGATGTGCAGGAGGTTAATGCCTTTCTGGAGGCCATTGCTAAAGATTTTCTTAAATTGCGGCAGGAGAATAAAAAGTTAAGCGAGCAACTCGAGACTCTTGGAAAAAACAATGAAGAACTAAACGGCAAGATTTCGAGCTTGCAGGAAAATAGCGACGAATATCTCCGGCAGCAGAGGGAACTTCAAAGCGCCAAAGAATTGCTGGGCAAGGATCTTGAACGGCTTATCAGCGAAAAAAATATATTAAAAGTCAAGCTCCAGGCTTTGGAGAAGGAAAACAAGGATTATCTGAGCCAGGAAAAGACCCTGCGGAATGCCATTTTATCCGCCCAGCAAATTGCCGATGATATTATTGCCAAGAGTCAGCAGGAAGGGGATGCGCTCATGGTAAAGACCAGGCAACATGTCAAGGAGTTGGAGGAAAGTGCCGATAAGCTCAAAGCCGGCAGCAGGATGCAGGCCGACAAACTGTTGGCCAATGCCCATGAGAAGATCAGAAAATTACAGGAAGGGGCTCAAGAGATAAAGCTCCGGAGTCAGCAGGAAGCTGATGAACTTCTGACCCGCTCCAGAAATGAAGTAAAGACAATGCGGCAAGAGGCGGAAATGCAACTCGCCGCAGTATGGGAAGAAATCGAGGAGCTTAAAGGCCTGAAGGCAAAAATGCGCCGGGAGTTGAAGGTGTTTTTTCAGGAATATCTCCAACAGCTACAGGATAGTCCCGCCCCGGAGACGACCGAAGCGCCGGACGTCGGTGCCGGCAAGGAGGAGAGCCTCGCGGCGGTCGACAAAGATGATCTCTCTGATTTATTTCAGAAAATAGATGTTCCGATTGAGCAGGAACCCGGCTTGCCGGATGAAGCGTTAGGAGAGGAAGAGCTTTCGCATGCCGTGCGATCAGCTGAGCATAATCCCGCTTCTGTAGTCTCGCCGCAACAGGAAGCAGCGGAGCCGCAACCATGCGGGAATACTGTCCCCGGCCCGGTAAGGAGATTTGCTATTCATTTCGGTAGATCTCTGGGCAAGCCGGGTGAGGCTGCTTTTAACGAGAAGGAAGAAATCATCCAAGAGAAAAAGATGCCGTAATTTCGGCAAGTTGTTGCGATCGTGGCTTACCTTGTCGAGCAGGATAACGGAAAGATATTGCTGACACTATATGTGCAGCCGCGGGCTTCTAGAAACCGGATCGCCGGCCTGCATGGCGATGCGGTAAAATTATGTGTAACCGCCCCGCCGGTAGATGACAAGGCCAATGGCGCGGTTATCGCCTTTTTGGCAAAATTTTTCAATATCCCCAAATCTGCCGTTGTGATTCAAAGCGGTAAACAAAGCCGGACAAAACGGCTCATTCTCAGCGGCCTGTCATTGGTCAAGGCCCAAGGCGTCCTCCATGCGTTTCTTGAGCGCGGGTGAGAGTCTATCGGCGTTTGCCGGAGATTATCGGTTCCGGCTCGCCAATAAAGGAAAAATTTGTATCTGTCCGCCACCGCCGCCGGCTGTGAGGATTTTCAGCCCGTCATTCCTCGGTAATCTCGTACTTATTGACCCTGCCGACCGACGTTGTCGGCAGTTCTTCCCGCGCCGGTCGGTGCTTTATTCGACGCCGGAGAATATGCCATGATTCAAGCAGCACCCAGGCCTGCAAAAAAAGGATCAGGCCGCTCAATATAGCCAGGAAAAAGTTGCCTTTTTGCCAGAGCGACCTCACGTTGTCCATCATGGCCCAGGAGGGCATGGCCACCATGAACAACATGGGAGGAATGCTCGGCCATATGGGTTTTTGCTGTCGCAGTAGATAGGAAGTGATCGCCAGCAGAGCAAGTCCCGCCAATAACTGATTCACCGCCCCGAAAATAGGCCAGAGGGTCATAGCCCCCTGACCGTTACCGGAGTAAAAGGCCAGTGCCGCAGCAGACCCCACGGCTAAAAGCGTTGCCGGCCAGCGGCTGGTTAATTTGGGAAGGCCGATTTCTTCGGCCAGTGCGGTGACTACATAGCGTTGAATTCTGGCGGCGGTGTCGAGGGTGGTGCCGGCAAAGGAGACAATGAATACTCCCATGACGGTTACGGCAATAGCACGGTTGATTCCCAGGGCGGCGATCAAATTGGCGGCGCCTTCGATAAAGGCGCCCAGTTTGGCGCCCAGGCCGCTGGCTATTGTCCAGGATGCGTAATGATCGGCAAAAGCGGCATAGCCGGTGAGGTACTGGCCGTTTTTGAAAACACCCATGCCCAGTCCGGCTGTGCAGGCGATTATTACAAGAACTGCCAGGCCGCCTTCCAGCAGCATGGAACCATAACCGACGAACAGAGCATCGGGTTCCCTGTCCAGTTGTTTGGCGCTTGTGCCGGAGCTGACCAGGGCATGAAATCCTGAAACCGCCCCGCAGGCAATAACCACGAACAGAAACGGCCACATGCCCGGAGTTCCTGCCGCCGGCTTGATAAAGGGTGGGGCTATGATCGGGGGATGGGCTACAATCAGCCCTGCTCCGAGAAGTCCCATGGCGATCAGCAGCTGATGGGAATTGAGATAATCACGCGGTTGCAGAAGTCGGTCAACCGGGAGTACGGAAGCCACGGCCGCATATGCAAAGAGGATGGCCATCCAGATAAGCACCGGGCTTATTCCCCATATCGCCGGTAACCGGACCGGCAGATAGGTGCCCAGGACCACGGCCGCATACATCACGCCGACTCCGACCAGGGAAAGGCTTAACAGGTTACTGCCTGCTCTGCGGACCCGATGGCCCACCCAGAGAGCGATCGGCACCTCGACCCAGATGGCCAGAACCGAGTTGGGATACATGCCGAAAAGTACGGCTATGATCAGCGCAAAGATGGCAATAACAATCCACAGTTCGAAAAAGATGATAACAAAAAAAAGTTTTCTGACCCGAGGCGAAATGGTCCTGCCGATTACCTCGGCAATGGAACGGCCGTCGTTTCTGATCGAGACCACCAGGGCGCCCAGATCCTGGACGGCGCCGATTATGATCGGTCCGATCAACACCCACAGCAGAGCCGGCAACCAACCCCATATTACGCCGATTGCCGGGCCGACGATTGGGCCGGTTCCAGCAATTGAAGTAAAATGATGACCGAAGAGTACGTCCTTGCGGGTAGGTACGAAATCAACGCCATCCTGTCGACTGTGAGCCGGAGTGGGTCGGCTACGGCGCAATTCAAAGATTTTGTCGCCGAGAAACCGGCCATAGGTACGATAGGCCATGATATAAACCGCAAAGCATAATGCGGCTAAAACTAATGAATTCAAGCCTTTTCTCCTGGCGTCATAAACAAGGGACACTGTTTGCGAATGCATTCCCTGTTGTTCTCGAACTGGTTACAGGAGATGTTGTCCCTGGCTAAGAGCGGCACTGGCAACATTTCTTCCGAGAGCCGGGCCGCTTCTTGAAGGGCGATGAACGTTTCCCTCTGACAGCAACGGGCGCCGGTAATCCGGGATATCCGGGTAAGGACCCGGGCAGTAACGCTTTGGGCTTCTTGCCTGGCTCTGGCGGTAAGAGGTGTGGCGTTCAACAGCAGACTATAGGCGATGCCTACCCCGGTTGCCGCTCCACAGCTTCCCCATAAACCGCAAACTCCACCCGGTACTTTACTGCCGCGATCAATGCCGGCCACGATAGTCTCCTCTGGAATGTCGCCACCTAGGTTTCGGTATGTGGCGAGAATTATACCGGGCACCATGGCATGATGTTCAGGCCCATGCATGGCAATAGCCGGGTGGCAGCGTATTTTTTTCAGCAGGGTGAACATGTCCTGCTTCATGGTCTTTGTACAGATAAGTTTTATAACGTGTACGCCTTTCTGTTGGTGGCAATCATCGCAGATAAAATGGTTTTTCGCGCACAGGACGTTGGTCTTTTTTATCGTGCCGCAGTAATAACAGTGCGTTTCAATTTCATACCGGTTGTAAATCAGTTCACTGCCGCAGGCCAGGCAACCGGATTTGAAGCGGTCGGCATGCCCTTTGTCCTCGCTCGGGGGTAAGACTGATATTCTGACGGTCAACGGTTGTTCCGTCTGCTTTTGGCTGTTTGTCGGAGCCTGGGGCAATATGCCAGCCGGTGCGCAGCAGCCGCCGGCGGTTTGTCCGTGGGCCACAACGTTTGCAGGTACTATTATCTGTGTTGCCGGCTGCCGGCAGGCGCAGGAATTTTCCATGTCGATATTGGTAACAGCTCCTTCTTTGTCGAGCAGGAAGACGGAATCACCAAGATTCAGTGTTTCCTGTCGGGAAATGGTTGTTCTTCCGCCCTTGAGCAGCAGGGTGCCTTTTTCCGTGTAAACCGCGCCAAAGGGACCCCGGTAGATGACGTCAACCATCTCTGCCTTTTTTTGCATTGCCGCAGGCTTAGCAATGCTGAATGTGAGGGAATAAAAGGCGACGTCGCCTTCGTTGCGGTATGGGAATCTTTTGAGCAGGCGCATCCCGGTAAATCCCGTGCTGCGCAGCATGGCCATGAGTTCTTCCTGCTGCATGGCGCCTCCCAGACATTCGCCGCGAAATCGCTTATTGTTTTTGATAATTGCCGGAATGGGGAGGTCGGTAACAATATCAGAGACCACCAGGCGGCCGCCCGGTTTGAGGATTCTAAAAATTTCCAGAAAAGTTTGCCGTTTGTCCGGGCTTAAATTTATGACGCAATTAGAGATCACCGCGTCTGCCGTTTTATCTGATAAAGGGATATCTTCCAGATAACCTTTTTGAAATTCCACATTATCGTAGCCGAGTTTAGCGGCGACGTCATTTTGTGAAGCGCGGGCCAGGTCGAGCATTTCGTCGGTCATATCGATGCCGTAAACCCGGCCGTGCGGGCCGACCGCGTCCGCCGCCATAAAGCATTCCACGCCGCTGCCGCTTCCCAGATCGACCAGCACTTCGCCCGGTTGCGGGGCCGCACCCATGACCGAGCTCCCACCCCCCCACGCACGCCC
>CAYWUR010000003.1:0-19613 GCA_964460745.1 uncultured Desulfobulbia bacterium
CCAGGCAGGGAAAGCTTGCGAAAAGACATTTTGCGCCCGGCCGGGTCAGCTGTAGTCAGGCGAAGTGCGACGCCCCCCTGCCACTGGCGCAGATCGGATGCCGCCGCCAATTTCCCGGCCGGCGATATCAGTGCAAAAAATACCCGCCCTGTTCCCCGCGATGCCGCCTCGCGCGCGAACTCGGCCTGCAGCGCTTTTACGCCGTGTTCCTCATAAAGCGTCACGAATTCCTTTGCCGTGTCCATGATTTCGCTGTCCGTCTGATCGTGGAGATGCGAGGCGAGAAACACATAAACAACCACAAACACGGCCAGAGACAAGGTACTGAACACCACAAGGTACCAGAGGGTGAGCCGGAATGTCGTCGTGCGCAGAAAGCTAACGCCTTTCTTCGAGAACATAGCCGACGCCCCGTATCGTATGGATGAGCTTGCCGCCGAACGGACGGTCGACCTTGTCCCGCAGGCGGCAGACGCGCGATTCGACTACCGTGGTCCGCGGATCAAAGTTGTAGTCCCAAACGTGCTCCATGATCATCGTTTTCGAAACAACCCGTCCCATATTCCGCAGGAGGTATTCCAGCAGCGCGAACTCCTTTGGCTGCAATTCAATCTCAAGGCCATTCCTGAAAACCTTACGTCTTGTCAGGTCCATTCTAAGATCGCCGACGGAGAGGGCGGCCGGCTCAGCCGTCCGTCCGGCCCGCCGTATGAGCGCCTGAATACGCGCCACTAATTCCGAGAAGGCAAACGGCTTTACAAGATAGTCGTCACCGCCGGCCTGTAGGCCCTTGATGCGGTCATCGACCGAACTCCTGGCGCTCAGGACGATAACCGGCATCTCGCTGCCGTTCCGGCGCATTTCGTCAATCAACGTCAGGCCGTCCAGCCCGGGCAGCATGATGTCAACCACCGCGGCATCATATGGTTCCGTCAAGGCAAGATGGAGACCATATTCGCCATCGGCGGCAAGGTCCACGGCGAAACCTTCCTGTCGCAGCCCTTTCGAGATGAACAGGGCGGTCTGCTTGTCGTCTTCGACTATCAGTATTCTCATAACTCGAATCCGTGACGGCTTCGTGCTGTTTACGGAAATAACCTGTTGCCCTGCGGGACTATATTGATCGGTCTCAAGATTTTCCCGACATCATAAATTAAAACGGCGTTTAAAGGATAATAACACACTGCCCGCGTAACCGCCGCCCATTTGGGCCTTTTCCATTCCCATACTGGTATAATGGTTCATGTCTTCATAAATGGGAACACTGGCCGACAGCCGCAGATTGAAATTACCGCCCAGGGCGGTTAAAAAACGCCAGTTGGCAACCCCGGTGGCATAGCTTCGGAAGCCGCCGGTATTGTCGATTTTCACGCCGTTATCTTCATTTTCGGCATAATCCGTGCCGTTTATTTCCAGGCCGAACATCAGATTGTAATTGGGGGTGTAATGGAGGGCCGCGCCGAAATTGGTCGCGTTCCCGAATTTATAATTATCGTTGTTTTCCAGCTTGTGGGTATAGGCAAGCATGGCATGGAGCCAGAAATCATTCAACCGCTGTGAATAGAGGATCCCCGCCGTGCCGGTAAAGCTGCCGGTGCCGGTCTGCAGGCCGGGAGAGTCCTTATACTCAAGGTCGAAACTACCGGTGGGCAGCGTGGTGTCAAGGAGGATGGTGAAAAACTTACTGTAATAGACATCCCGCCAGAGATTATAACGCAGATTGACATCAAGGTCACCCAAGCCGTTATTGCGGGTCGTGGAGACCTTATTACCGCCCATCTTATACATCTCCATCTTTTTGTGCAGGTCCTTAATCCCTATCCCCAGGGCCAAGTTGTCGCTGATCCCGTAAGACATCATGTACATCTCGCTTCTGGTTTCCATCTCCTTGGCGCCCATGGTCTGGCCGGGCCGTTTGATAAATTCACCGGGATCAATACTGTCCGAGCCGACCTGGATATCATCCATCTTCATATACATATAACCAATACCGATCGAGACGGCGCCCCGGGCCGGGACAACCGCCGGTTTAATCTTTATCGGCATAGTCATACCCGTGGGGGATATGGAAAGCAGGGCCTGGGTAAAGGAAAGCAGGGCGCCGCCGTTTATCTCTTGAAATTTTTCGGCCGCCGACCTGGAGGAAAAGGCGATAACGGTGGGCAGCATATCCGGGATGATCCTGCTGCCGATTACATAGACGGCATCTTGGGCCGCCAGTTCCCTGCCGCTGTCCCAGCCGTGGACCTTAAGGCTGGAAAAGGCCGCCGGCCCGCCGGCATCGTTAATCAGGCGGATCATATCGGTAACGCCGCAGGTCTGCGCCTGCCGACCCTGTTTATAGGTGAGAGCGGCGGCGGTCTTCTGATAATTATCGATGTACATGCCGCACACTGAGCAGCCGGCTCTGCTCCCCTGGGCCGAAGTAAACCGGGGAGCCAGGACCAGTACCGCCAGAATCATTATAAATAATCTTTGCTTCATTTCTTTTTCCTCCTCCTTCTTAATGATTTTCGTAATTAACGACTTTGTAAAAAGAGTAGCAGATCAGACAAGGTGCCACAATGTGGTAAATTGTCGCAGGAGGAGTGCTTGAGATCAGGAGGCAGGGGGATATTTCTGCAATTTGCGCTGCAAGGTACGGCGATGCAGGCCAAGTCGACGGGCGGCGGCCGAAATATTGCCGCCGCAATCCGCCAGTACCCGATTGATATGCTCCCACTCCGCTCTGGCCAGGGAGGGCGCCTTGAATTCGGCGGGAGCGGAAATTTCATGTTCATCACTCTTGGCAAAGGCCGCCAGGATATCGTTTACATCCGCCGGCTTGGGTAGGTAATAGAGAGCGCCCATCCTGACCGCCTCGGTGGCGGTGGCAATGGAGCCATAGCCGGTGAGGACCACGATCTGCATTTCCGGGGCCAGGGCCAGGCCATCCCGGATAACCTCGAGGCCTGATTTGCCGGGCATCTTAAGATCAACAACCGCCAGATCAGGCGGCGCCTGCTCTATAGCCGCCAGGGCCGTGCGGTAGTCGGCGGCCTCCAGAACCTTATAGCCCCGTTTGGCAAAGGCCCGCGCCAGGCGCTGCCGAAAAAAATCCTCATCATCAACTAATAATATACTCCGGCTCATTGTTGTACGCGGGCAAAACTCCAAACCACCCTGGTTCCTCCGTCATTTGATTGCAGTTGCAGGTCGCCGCCATAGCGTCTGGCCACGGTCTTGGCCAGAAAGAGCCCCAGCCCCAACCCCCTGCCCGGCGCCTTGGTGGTGAAAAAAGGCTCCGCCGCCCGGGCCAGGGTCTCTTTATCCATACCGCCGCCTTCATCGCTTACACTTATATCTATCCTTTCATTGTCCATACGCCAGGAGATTATAATCCGTTCTTGAGGGGAACAGGCATCCAGACTGTTGTTTATTAGACTACGGACAATCCGCCTGAAGGTCTGCGGCGGCAGTTTTACGATTATATCCTCATCCTCCGGGACTACACACAGGGCTTCATGGTCATAGGAAGAGACAATTTCTCTGAGACAGGCGGCCAGATCGAAACGGACCGCGGGCTCACCCATGGGCTGGCCGGCATCGGAACTCATCTGGTACAGGATATCCTTGCATGATTTTATTTGTTTTTTGATAAAATTTGCGTCATCAAGTAATTCCCGCCGTTCTTCCGCCGCGCCCCCATCCTGTCGCAGACTGTGCTGCATCTCGCCGGCGGCAACGGCGACGGCCGCCAGGGGGGTGGACAGTTCATGGGCGGCGCCGGCCGCCAGCGTCGCCAGCGAAGCCAGCTTCGCGTTATGGTCTTTTGCCCTCTGCAAGCGATTGATTGTCTGTTGATATTTATCCAGGGCCGCCTGAATCTTGGAGACGAAGAAAACTATAAAGATGCTGGTAATGGCAAAGGCCAGCCACATCCCCTTAAGGTGGAGCTGCATGGCCGGAGACAGCAGGTCGTCAAGCGACGGATTATGGCAAACAGGCCGCGGTCCCAGCGCGGCGCTCAGTTGAGCCGGCAGCAAGAACAGCACCGCGTAGCAGCCGGAGGTAAAAACAGCCAGGGCCCATGACCATCCGGGACGCATGATCAAAGCGCCGATAACAATATGCACCAGATAAAGAAAGGTGAAGGGATTCATGGGGCCGCCGGTATAGTAAATGAGCAGGGTCAGGAGTGATACATCCAGGAACATGATAATGACCACGGCCAGGTTCACCCTTTCCTGCCGGGCCTCTTTAAAATGGGCCAGGAGCAGATTGCTGCCGGCCTGGAAGGTGATAATGACAAAGACTATGGCCCAGGGCAGTTTGATATTGAGAAAAACCGACCCCGCAATAATCAACAGAGTCTGACAGGCAACCGCTCCCCAACGCAGCCTGAGAAGCCAGGGGAAGACAGTGACAAGGGCCCGCTTCTCGGAGTTTTTAGCAACGTCTGGGGCTGTGAGGCTATGATTAATCACGGATTCAGGTCCATTTTTGTCAGCCGGGTAAATATCGAGCCGCAAGGCTCCGATCATGGCCGGCCGCCGGTCTGGTTATTCTCGCAATATACGCCTTACTATACTATGGTATATGTACCAATATGATTCCCATATCTCCAGTATATTCCATCAAAAGCCGCAAAGGGGGCATTATGCTTTGGCGATCGACATTAAGCGCGTGGTTTTTTCCGGCCATGGCTATTATCGGCGTTATATTTTCAGCCGGCACGGCCGCGGCCGCCACCACGGTTTCTTCCAACATAACCGTCGATACGACATGGACCGCGGCGGGCAGCCCTTACATCATAGCCGCCAAGGATGTCACTGTTACCGCCGGAACGACCCTGACCATTGATCCCGGCGTCGTGATCAAGTTTAATTCTTATACCTATAACCTGCTGGTGGAAGGAACCTTGAATGCCACGGGAACAGCGGGCCAGAATATTATCTTTACGGAGATACGTGACGATGTCGGCGACGACACTAATGGCGACGGCGCGGCCTCATCGCCGGCACCGGGCTATTGGGGACATATTGAACTGAACGGCACCGGCAATATCATGGACTATGTTGATATACGCTACGGCGGCTATGGCTCAAGCGGGCAGCTTACCATAAACGGCGGCGGATTGACGCTGACGAACAGCACGATTCAATATTCCTCTTCTTACGGCGTACGGATTGAAGGCAGTGATCCGGTCATGACCGACAACAACTATCACGACAACAACTGGGCCGCAGCCAGCATGGATCTCAGCTCCAATCCTGCCATAAGCGGAGTTACGGTCAGCAACAACGGAATCAACGGACTTCAGGTTGACAAAGGCTCATTGACCAAGGACGGTTTCTGGGATGATCCGGATATTGTCTACTGGACTGCCGAGGACATAACCGTGCCCGTCGGCATGACGCTGACCGTCGGTCCCGGCCAGGTGGTGAAATTTGGCGCCTACTGGTATAACTTATTTGTCAACGGCACGCTTGATGCGCGGGGCACGGCAGATGCGCCAATCATATTCACCGAGGCGAGGGACGACACGGCGGGTGGCGACACGAACAACAACGGTGATGCATCGTCTCCTTCCCAGGGATATTTCGGCCGCATCCAGTTGGCCGGCACCGGCAATATCATGGATTATGTTGATATGCGCTACGGCGGCAATAGCTCAAGCGGGCAGCTTACCATAAACGGCGGCGGATTGACCCTGACGAACAGCACGATTCAATATTCCTCCTCGCATGGAGTACGGATTGAAGGCAGTGATCCGGTCATGACCGACAACAACTATCACGACAACAACTGGGCCGCAGCCAGCATGGATCTCAGCTCCAATCCTGCCATAAGCGGAGTTACGGTCAGCAACAACGGAATCAACGGACTTCAGGTTGACAAAGGCTCATTGACCAAGGACGGTTTCTGGGATGATCCGGATATTGTCTACTGGACTGCCGAGGACATAACCGTGCCCGTCGGCATGACGCTGACCGTCGGTCCCGGCCAGGTAGTGAAATTTGGCGCCTACTGGTATGACTTATTCGTCAACGGTACGCTTGATGCGCGGGGTGTATTCGCGGCGCCCATTGTCTTCACCGAGGCGCGGGACGACACCGCCGGCGGCGATACCAACAACGATGCCGACACCTCGTCCCCCAGCCCGGGGTACTGGGGGCGCATTGAACTGGCCGGGTCCGGCAATATCATGGAACACGTCCACATGCGTTATGGCGGCTATGGCTCAAGCGGGCAGCTTACCGTCAACGGCGGAGAGCTGGCGATCATTAACAGCGAGATAAGGTCGGCAAACAGTGATGGCCTCTGGGCCGGCAACAAAGCCCAAGTCGAGATCGCCAGCAGTCTTATCCACCACAACGCCGATCCGGGCATCCGGGCCGAATCCGGCTCTCTGCTCATGGCGACCAACAATACCATTGACGAAAACGGCCGCGGGGTTGATATCGATGATGCGCATGTAATCTTGACTAATAACATGATTACCAACAATGCCTGGACCGGCGTTCGTTCGGCGGGATGGTCATCGATTGAGTTCAGCCATAACAATGTCTATAATCCCGGCGCCACAAACTATGATAATATAACCGATCCGGGCGGGGGGAACGGCAACATCTCGGCGGCCCCGCTATACATTGATCCGGTTACCTTCAACTATGAACTCCAGGAGACGTCTCCCGCCATAGACGCCGGGACCAGTGATAACGCCCCGGTTGATGATTTTTTGTTCCGCTGGCGCCATGATCATCCCGGCACGACAAATACGGGGTCAGGCACTCCTGATTATTATGACATGGGCGCCGTGGAGTATGGCGGCACGCCCCGCGTTGTCAAGCACCGGCCCGAGGGAGAGACGATCGGTCCGGTTGACTCCATCCGTTTTATCTTCCGAAACGGCATGGACCGCAGCAGCTTTGCCCTGGCCGACGATGTTGCCGGTTTTACCGGGCCGCACGGTTCCCTGACCGGCAGTGAATTTTCCTGGTTGAATCCATATGTGCTGGATGTACGATTCTCGCCGCAATATGCCGTGGGCGCTTACCAGATGGTGATCGGCCCGAATATCCTCGACGAATCGGCGAGGCCCATGGATACGGACGGCGATCTCGTCTACGGGGAAACAACTCAGGATCGTTACACGGCGGCCTTTGCCGTTACGCCGCCAAAAGATCCTCAGCCATACGCCTTCCGGGACGGTGAACGGCGCCCAGGATGCTATACTACTGCGGTTCGACCGCCCTATGGACCAGACAAGTTTCAACTTGGCGGATATCGCCGCTTTCACGGGACCGGAAGGAGACCTCACGGCAACCGGTTACACATGGGTAGACGCCCGGACCCTCGAAATATCCTTTGATCCCGTAACCGCTCTGGGTGAGTATCAGATGGTGATCGGGCCGGCCATTGCCGACGCGGGCGGAGTCGGCATAGACCAGAACGGTAATTTTATCGACGGCGAGATTCCCCTGGACCAGTACAAGGCCGCGTTTACCCTGGCTGATATTATACACGTGTCCGGCACGATTAATGAGGATACAACCTGGCAGGGCATCACGATCGTGGATGACGAGGTGACGGTGCCGGACGGTGTGACATTGACCATTGACCCCGGCGTTATCGTTAAATTCGATCCGGCACGGCGTTGCGGCATAACGGTGCAGACAGGCGGTATTTTTATTGCCCAAGGATCGGTGGCGCAGCCGATTACCTTTACGTCGCTGGACGATGACGCAGCCGGTGGTGACGTAAATATTGACGGCGCCGGCACCACGCCGGCCGCCGGTGACTGGCTGGGAATTCATGCCGTCGGCGGCAACGCGACCCTTGACCATGCGATTATCAGTTACGGCGGCGGCACCACAGACCGCATCTGGAACAGTGCCGCCGGCGCGGTCACCGTCCAGAACGACGGCGCCGTAACACTGACGAACAGCATGATCCGCGCCGCTTTTTATGAAGGCGTCAAGGCCTGGGGCAGCGGCACGGTTATTGTCGAGAACAGCGTTATCACCGGCACGGACCGGGGGGTAAACGCCGACGGCAACTCTACCGTTACCCTCACCAACTGCACGCTGGACGACAATCGAATCGGGATTTACGGCCATAACGGTGAACTGATTGTCACCAATTCCATTATCAGCAACAGCATATCCGCCGGTATTCATAACATACTCAATTCCTCCATAACACTGAAATACAGCAACGTCTGGTCGTTATCCGGATCGAACTATCTGGGCAATATAACCGACCGGACCGGGACGGACGGGAATGTGTCGGTTGAGCCTCGTTACCGGGACACGACGGGCGACAGTTATCAGCTGGACTATGTGAGTCCGATGATCGATGCCGCGGACGGCACGGCGGCGCCGACGACCGATTACATGGGAGCGCCGCGCTACGATGATCCACGCACAACCGACACCGGCATCGCCACCGCGGCCGGCGAATTCGCCGACATGGGCGCCTTTGAATTTGTTGAGACCGCGGCCTCGCCTCTGGATCTGATCGTCAGCCGGGTTGCCGGGCCGGCGACCGTGACCGCCGGTGAACAGGCAACCGTCAGCTGGACCGTCAAGAATATCGGCAGCGAACCGGTAACTGGTCCCTGGCATGACGCCCTGCTGCTCGTGGCTGAGGCGCCGACGCGCGGCGTCACGGAACTGAAACTGGCCGAGACACTTGCCGACGCCACCATCGGACCGGGTGAGTCGGTTGATTTTACAAGTGAAATTCAGGTAGCCGGCGGCACCGAGGGTCCCTGGCGCTGGCATGTTAAAACCAACGTGAACGGTGAAGTTTTTGAGGGAATCAACTGGACAAACAACGCCGGTCCTCTCTCTGATCAAGTCGAGCTCAGTGTGCCCGAACTCGTCATCGACACCGCGCATCAGGGAGAATATTTCGACGCCGAGCAGCCGGCGTGGTTCAAAATCACGCAACCGGCCGGGGAAGAAATACTAATTACCCTGGACGGCCAGGCGGAAGAAGGGCGCAGCCGTATATACGCCGGCTTCGGTTCCATGCCCACGGCTGAAGATTTTGAGCTGAGAAGCGCGTGGTCCGACAGTCCGGACGCCCGCCTGAATCTGCCGGCCGTTGACAACGACCGCACCGTATATCTGTTGATTACACAGGAGACGCCGGCCGCCGACAAAAGCTACACCATAACGGCCGCTGTCGCTGAATTCAGTATCGATTCCATTAACCTCAAACAGGCCGGCAATACCGGCAACGTCACCATCACCATATGGGGCAGCTTTTTCAATAACAACCTTGCCGCCCGACTGCGAGCCACTGACGCCACCGGGGAAATCAATGCGATTCAGGTGCTGCCGGAGGATTCAGGTACCGCGTTTGCGACCTTTGATTTAAAAGGCGCCCCAACAGGAACGTATGACGTCGTTATCCTGCAGGACGGCATGGAGCGTGTCCTGTCCGCCGCCTTTACTGTTGTGCAAGGCGGCGGCGGCATTCTGGAAACACGGCTGTTCATACCTGAAAACGTCCGCATCGGCCGGCCGTTCCAGGGCGTTGTTGAATACACCAATGCGGGAAACGCCGATATGCCCGTGCCGTTGATTATTCTGCGGGGCAGCGCCGACAACCCTGTCTGGCTCGACGGCGGGTGCGACAGTTGCGGTTGGGATGAAGTTCATTTTCTGGCAATTCCGACCGACAGGCCGAACAACGGGGTATTGCCGCCCGGCGCGACCTATTCCATTATAATATACTCTGTTAATTGGCAGGCGACCGCCGGATACGCATTATTCGCCAAGTATGGGGATTCCACGGATCCGGTTGACTGGCCGGCGATTAAAAATAAAATATGGCCGGCCGCGGCGGACACGCTATGGGAACAGGCCTGGAATACCGTGACGGCAGCCATGGGCGACACCTACGGCGAGTATATTGCCGCTCTGGCGGCGACGGCCGATGAGGCCCGCCGTCATGGCCTCGAATTGACCGCGGTAACCGATCTGCTTACTTACAATATGCGACAGGAGCTGAATTACCTGCCGGACGCCGCAATTACCGGCGCCGTTACCCACGCCGGGACCGGGCAGTCGCCGGGAAATGAAACCGTGACCGCCGTTAATCTTACCACGGAAGAGGCCTACCTGACACAGACCTGGTACGCCGGCGTTTTCAGCTTCCGGGATCTGCCGGCGGGCAATTATCTGGTGCAGGTTGACAACTCAGCTTCCGGGACATGGAACGAGGTGGTTGTCCCGGAAGCGGGCGGGAGCAGTGATGTCACTCTTTCATTCCTGCCCGGCGTTACCGTCAGTGGCCGGGTTGTCAGCGCCGCGGACAACGCGCCCATTGACAACGCCTCCGTGATTGTGGTGAGTCTTTTTTCCGGTGATACCTATCTCGCTCAAACCGATGAAAACGGCCGATACGAAATCAACGGTATCCCCGCCTCATCATTTACCGTGGAGATTCTTGCGGATAATTACCTTGCTCCGGGAGTCCAAACCATTGAGCCGGGTGATGAAGAAACCGTTGGTTTCAGTATAGCGCTTGAGGCCGGTGGCGGCCTGCAAGGCCATATTCTTGACACCGACGGCATTCCGGCGGGCGAGGCTACGGTGCGGGCACTGCCGCGCGGAACAGGCCCGGGGCAACTCGTGGTTACCTCAACGACCGGCAGCTATGAAATCACCGGCCTGGCGGCCGGTCTCTACGACCTTGAGGCCGACCTGCCGGGCTACGGCGCTGTTCGCCTGGAAAATATCGCCGTAGCCGCCGGGACGACAAGCAGCGGCACGGACCTTACCCTGCAAACAGCCGGCAGTGTCCGGATAAATGTTACCGACGCAGTGTCAAAGCAGCCCATCGTCGACGCCTCTATTACAAGCGACGCGCCGGGTTACCGACCGGATCCGCTTGTCTCCGCCGCCGAAGGGGTGATACTTTTTTCTGACCTGCCGCCGGGAGAGCACACCCTGTGGATTTCAGCGCAGGGCTATCTGACCAGCGAGACGACCGTAACAATTGTCGGCGGGGAAGAGTCGCAACTATCCGTCTCGCTGCAAGCGGCTGGGGATATTATCGGCGTCGTGCGGAACAATGCGGGTGAAAATCTCGCCGACATGCCGGTAACCCTGTTCTGGCATGATACGCCGGCGGCCATGGCCTGGAGCGGCGCCGACGGCGCCTTTGGCTTTCACGGCCTGCCGGATGGTGAATACACTCTGGCGCTTGGCAATGGGGCCGGCCATGTAATCGGTCGACAGACCATTTCCCTGACTGCGAACAATAACACCGAAGATGTTAGCATGACGGTCGACCTCACGGAGTTGAGCGGTACCGTCTACCGGCCCGGCGGCACGCAGCCGGCTGATGATGTCTCCGTCAGTCTTCTCCGCAATGGACAGCTGGTGGATACGATATGTACGGATGAACAGGGCCGGTATGGTTTTCAGGTTCTACGGGAAGGTCTGTATGATGTTATTGCAATGGACGGCAGCATAGGCTTTGTCAACCGGCATGATGTTGCCGTTGTGGCCGGCCAGCCAAGCACGGGACAAGACCTTATTGCCGGCGATGCGTCATTGTCGGTATCAATTTCCGCGCCTGCGGCGCCGGCGACCGCCGGCAACAGCGTCCAGGTGATAATTAGCCCGGCAGGGGGCTGGGCCGGGCCCGGCGGTGAACTGTGGTTTTTCTCTCGGGTCGGCGGCTCTGTTTCGATTAATAACCTGACTCCCGGAGACTACGACATCCTGGTGTCAAGCGACACCCTGGCAAGTCAAAGATACACGGTCTCGGTCGGTTCCGCGGGGGCGCAACTTGATGTCGTCATGGCGCCCGGCCGTATCCTACAGGGAACGGTGATCGACAGCGACGGCAAGCCGATACCCGGCGCCTTTATCACACTTTTACAGACCGGTTCCCGGCCTGAACTCATCGCCGCAACCGACGGCAGCGGGGCATATATCTGCAATTCACTTCCCGCCGGCAGCTTTAATCTGCTGATCAACGACCTGTCGCGCCAACCCGTGCTTCTTGAAAATATCGACTTCTCCGGCCCGGCGCCTCATATCATCGAAACCACTCTCGCGGGAAACGGTTATAGTATCAGCGGCAGAGTGGCGGACGCCCAAGACCGCCCTCTCCTTGGTGTCGGAGTATCGGTATCCAGTCCTGACGGTGTTCTGTTGTTCAAGGGGGTAAGCAGGTCAAACGGGGAATATGATCTCGGCCCGGTCGCCGCGGGAATTTACAAATTGACCTTTCACGACTGGGGTCTTGTCACCGAAACTCAGGAGATAACGATCAACGCCGATTATGACATGGGAACGGTTGTTCTGGAGGACCCAATCACTATCGACGTCCCCGCTTCGGCAAATACGACAACAGCGGCGGCCAATTCCATGCGAATAACGGCGGCCGCCGCCGGGCTGTCTTATCTGGACCGGCTTAATGCCTTTCGCGATTATGTTCCCGCCATGTTCGGCGGCCGCCTCGAAGAGGTGCAGGGGCGAAAGCTGTTTCAGGATCTACAATGGATGCTGGGCGACAAAATGCCGCCCCCGCAACGACATGCCATTGATACCAATGAGTTCAGGGACTATTACATATCCGCGTGGAACGCCTTTCTGAAAAAGCGACAGGAAGACCCGAATCAACGCTTTTGTAACGAGGTAGAGGACGCCTATAAGGAGGCCACGGTGTCCCGATCTTCGGTGGATTTTTCTTTCCGGTTGTGGCTTAACGCCCACAAATTCCTGGAAAGTGCCGGCTCGCAGACTGTTGCCATTGCCGCCACAAAAGGACTGGCCAACGCCCTCGATGTTTCCCTGACGTTTATTGCCTGGCAGAAAGACTGGCTCAATGCCGACGTGCTGAAGGGTATGATCAATGGCACCGATGTCAGCGGCGTCACGATTTCAGCCGAGCAGAAAAGCAAACTGGCCAGAGAATTGTTTCTGGGACTTAAGACCTTTGTGTATGATCCCCTGGCCATCCTTACGACCGGTCTCTATGACGTCATAAAGAAGGGTGATTGGCAGGCGGCCGATCCGTATATCGTTAAAATATCCCAATGGGCGGCCGGCGTGGCGGCGTCAGGGGCAGATTTCATGGTTGAAACAGGCCTTGAAAAAGAACTGATCGCCATACTGGGGTCAGCCGAAGGCAAAAAGGTCGCGGAAAAATTTCAACTGGGAATTTTCAGCAAGATAAAAGACGTAATCGGCGTTGTCGACAAACTTGTCAAATACCACAATGAGACCAAGAAAGATGTAGACAAGAATATCATGCCGGGCATTGAACAGTGGTGGAAGATGTTCCAGGGATACGACAAGGCCTGGCGCAAGCACCGGGAAAAAACCCTGGCCCTGACGCGGGCGATCAAGAAATGCGAGGGAGAAAACTTTAACGTGCCGCCGCCGCCCGCCGGCCTTCACAACTTGAATTCACAAAGCACCAACGGCCTGGGTTCCCTGGACCCGAATGAAAAATATACGGTGGGCTTTGGAGCGCCGGGCTTTGTTGCGCCTGACAGCACCATTTTATACACGATTGTTTTTGAAAACAAGACAACCGCCGCCGTGCCGGCCCAGGAAGTAAACATAACGGATCAACTCGCGGCCGGCCTGGACTGGTCGACATTTCAGCTTGTGAGCATCGGCTTCAATAAGGTGGATATCAATATTCCCCCCGGCCTGCAGTCGTTTACAAGGGATGATATTACCGTTGCCACGGATTCAAACCCCGTGCATGTGCATGCGGCATTGAATCCGGCAACCGGCGTCGTGACTTGGCTGATGACATCCGTGGATCCGGTCACCGGCAGCCTGCCGGACGATCCTTTCGCCGGTTTCCTGCCCCCCAATGACGACGAACACCGTGGCGAAGGCTATGTGACTTTTAAGATTCAGCCGGAAGCCGGACAGGCCGGCGGCTCTTCAATAACGAATCAGGCGTCGATCGTCTTTGACGTAAATGAACCGATTCTCACACCAGTGGCCGTCAATACAATCGACGCGGCAGCGCCGGTCAGTTCCGTGCAGGCCCTTGCCGCCGACAGTTCACCCTCGTTTGAAGTACGCTGGTCCGCCGACGACGGCAGCGGGTCAGGCCCCGCGGTTTACGCAATTTATGTTCAGGACAACAGCGGCGCCTTCGAGACATGGTTGAGCGACACGACGGCAATATCCGCACAGTTCGCCGGCCGGGCGGGACATACCTACGGCTTTTTCAGTCTTGCCACCGACGGCATCGGCCTGACGGAGGCGCTCAAGAACGCGCCGGAGGCGACAACCACAATCCGAATCACCAGAGGGGATCTTAATGGAGACGAGACAATCGGCCTGGCCGACGCAATACTGGTCATGCAGGTTATGGCGGATATTGTCCCGGCTACTCCTGCTTACAAGGAATATGATGTCAGCGGTGATGAAAAAATCGGCATCAGCGAGGCGATCTATATCATGCAGGCGCTGGCTGGCCGACGCACTCCTTAAAATGCCGGCCTTGACGCCTCTACGAAAAGCCTATAAACATACTTTGTCAAGCAAAGCAGCCAGTTCCTGCATCTCAGGCTTGGCCACATAACCATCGGCCCCGACACTTTTACACTTGTCGATCATCTGGTCGGTAATGAGGCTGGAAAACATAATCACGGGAATAGATTCCAGTGCCGGATTGTTTTTTATATGCCGGCAGAGGGACAGACCGTCCATTTTCGGCATCTCGATATCGCTGACCACCACGTCGGGTAATGCCCGGCCCTGATTCTGCTCATTCCCGGCCGTATTAACGATATCCTGTAGTCGTTCCAGGGCGTCGTGGCCATTTTCAAAGGCCTTTATATCAGCGTAGCCGGCGGCTGCCAGAAGCCGAACCACGTTTTTACGGATCGAACCTGAATCTTCGGCAAAATATATCGAGATATTGCCCCGCTGCTTTACATGTTCGGCCTCTGCCGCCTCACCGCTTATCTCCGTAAAGCCCTGCGGATAAAGCATTCTGCTGATGATAAGCTCCATGTCGAGTACCAGCACTTCCGTGCCGGCGAGATTTACCGAGCCGGTAACGCTCATCTCCACGCCGAGCATATTGTTGAGCGGCACAAAATCCCGCCAACTGAGCCGGTGAATTCTATCCATGCCGTCCACCAGAAAACCATGCACCGCGTTATTGAATTCCGTAACAATAACAATCCGGCGGTCAAAATGGGCGCTGCTTTTCCGGTCAAGGGCCACGGCCAGATCAAGGAGGGGGATGGTTTTGCCACGGTGCAGCAACATGCCGAGCATGGCCGGCTGGCCGGTTTGTATTGCCGTCAGCAACTCCGGTTCAAACAGTACAAGCGCCTGGACCTTGGCCACATTAATGCCGAATTGCTGATCGCCCAGGAAAAAGGAAAGCAATTCCAATTCGTTGGTGCCGCTCTCTAACAATATTCCCTGTTTCTGCACAAGATTCTCCTTTTAAGGTGAATGTACTGTAAGTGGCGGTAGCGCCTTGTGGTGCTTATATCCCGTGATAGTTACGACGCCTTCGTAAAAGATAAACAGAATTAAGAGAAGAATCGAATAACGCCCATTTGTCAAGCCGGACCATGATGAAATTGTGCGCTATTGCGAACCGGTTTACAAAGACGAATTGCAATGCCGCCACACCTGTGTAACCGTCGTTTACCTATGTTACAGGTTTTGCCTAGGTTAATTTGTTGATTTTTTATTAGTAAATCTGCTTGCTTAATCGTAACTTTTTATATAAAATATAGTATTTGTTTGGAATGCTGTAAATGTTCCGGTAAGCGAGTTTACGAACTTCAAAGATGGAAGGCGAGGGCGTGGAATGACACTTTTTGTCGGGCGGCAGCCTATCCTTAATATGCAGCAGAAAACTTACGGCTACGAGCTTTTGTTCCGTGATGGGGTCGAGAACGCCTTCGACACGTCAATTGATGCGGACTATGCCTCCCTGTCGGTTATCGACAACACCGTCGGCCAGCTCGGCATGCAGCAAATCACCGGCGGCAGGAAGGCCTTCATAAATTTTACCCGCCGCCTCTTGCTGGATGATTTCGGCCATCTGCTGCCAAAGGAGCATGTGGTAATCGAAATTCTGGAAACAATCGAACCGGATGCCGTGGTGGTCAATGCCTGCCGGCGCCTGAAAGAGGCCGGCTACACGCTCGCCCTTGACGATTTTCAATACCGGCCGGAATATGATCCTCTTCTTGAAATTATCGACCTTATCAAGGTGGACCTTGCCGTTTCCGACGAGAATGAGCGCCGCCGCATGGCGGAAATCTTTCTGCCCCGCGGCATAGAACTCCTGGCCGAACGGGTTGAAACGCCGGCCGATTTTGAACAGACCAGGGAGATGGGGTACTCATACTTTCAAGGCTATTTTTTCAGCCGTCCGGTTATCTTGACGGGCGATAAACCGCCCGAGTCCAAACTTGCCAGAATGCAGCTGCTGCATGTGGTAAACGGCGCGGAGTTCAACCTCGATCAGGCCGCGGCGATTATCAAACACGACGCAACCTTGTCAATGAAGCTGTTCAGATATATCAATTCCGCCTTTTTCAGCATAAAACATGAGGTAAGCGGCATCAGGCACGCCCTGACCCTGCTGGGGGAAAAGAATATCAAGAAATGGGCCACGCTGCTGATTTTAAGCAGCATGGTGGATGACAAGCCGGCTGAACTCTTGCGGCAGGCTATTGTCCGGGCCAGATTTTGCGAATTGCTGGCCGGCTCGGCTGATCTGGCCGGCCAAGACCAGGAGCTTTTCATAACCGGCATATTCTCCTTGCTGGATACTATGCTGGAGCAGAGCATGGCCAATCTGCTTGCCGATATGCCGATTGCCGGAGCGGTCAAATCCGCCCTGCTGGGCAAGCCGTCTCCCTATCTTGATTTTCTGTCGCTGGCAATAGCCTTTGAGACCGGGGACTGGAGCCTTATTGCCGACCTGGCCCAAGAATATAAAATCCCGGAGCCGCGGCTTACCGCTTTTCACGGCCAGGCCTTTCAGTGGGCGGATAAAATTACTTTGGACTGAAAGGCCCGTAGCGCTTTCATTTTTGCAATTGACGAAGACAGTGGTACTGTTTCGGGAAATTTAGGCCATCTCATTGAATTTAAACAGATTGTATGATGGAAAAATGCAGATTCCGGCATTAAGCCAAGAGGAAAAAGATATGGACACGGGAAAGGGGCGCATACTTATCATTGATGACGAAGAGACCATCCTGACAATGATGAAACGAATGCTGGAAAGCCTGTGTTACACGGTTATGGCTGAAATCAGCAGCGTAAAAGCGCTGAAAATGTTAATATCCGATCCGGGTCGGTTTGATCTTGTCATTACCGACCAGTCGATGCCGAACATGTCAGGCCTGGAACTGGTTGCCGAAATATTGAAAATAAGGCCGACCATGCCGATTGTTCTCTGTACGGGGTACAGCGACGAGGTGTCAGCGGAAAATGCCGGCCAAAAGGGTATCAGCAGATATATAAGCAAACCGTTCAGATTGAAAGAGTTGACAGAAGTTGTCAGCGAGGTGCTGGCGGAACTCGGATAGTTAACCACATGAAATTTACGAACATCGTTGTTGCTTAGTAACTGTTAAGCAGCGCTTCATCTTCACCCTTTCCGACCTTCTCGAAAACAGGAAGTATGCTTCGAAGCCTCCGAGGAGGGGCGGGGAAAATCAACCCCCCTCAACATTTTTTTTGTGATCTTCATCCGCCGTCTTATCGGAACTCAAGGCCGCGGCACCGTCTACTTCTTCGTCCTGCCCAGACGCTATTTTATCAGCCGCGCCGACGTCGGCTTTCGCCTCCTTGTTCTCCCTTGCCCGCAAAACCTTGGGCTCCTTCGGCGGCGGCAGCACAAGCGCGCTGATCTTTTCAAGCTCATGCTTGACATTCGCGTCAGCAAGGCAGACCTCGCAATCAGCCACATGCTGCTGCATGAATGTCACCATTCTCGCCGGCGCCATGGCTTCTTCCTTAACCTGTAGATACCACTCTTTTATAAGATTTTTTAAGCGGTTACACTCCATCCCTCCGACCCCCGTGACCTTGGCCACAAAGAAAACTTTGAATCCTGCAATCCCTTCCACAACCGAAATATTCCGGCTGTCAAAACCAAAAAGCAATATATAAAAAAGTTGTGCTGCCAGTCAATAAATGATACGCTTTAAAGGCTTATTTTGTCCCTGCCTTGCATTTTTATATTTTACAAATGGAACAACTCCTTGCAAAAACATAAGTAACACGGAAGTGGAAAGGGAACTGGTGTCCCTCCCGGACTTCAAATCCGGTGCACCGGGTTAACAGCCTGGTGGGTGGGTTCGATTCCCATGCACTTCCGCCGTTTTTCCAGCCAGTAGCGGATATCCCATGGATTCCCGCTGTTCGGTATATTTTATGGCGACCTGCCGTGCAATATTCCTTATCCGCCCGATATAGCGGGTTCTTTCCGCCACGCTGATCGCCTTACGCGCATCAAGAAGATTAAAGGCATGAGAACATTTCAGGCAATAATCATAGGCGGGCAGGATAAGGTTATTGTCCAATAATTTCAAGGCCTCCGCCTCATAATTATTGAAAAAGGAAACAAGCATCTTCACATCGGCATATTCAAAATTGAAACGGGAAAACTCCACTTCCGCCTGCCGGTAAATCTGACCATAATCAACATCCTTGTTCCAGGCGATATTATAAACGCTGTCAACATCCTGCAGATACATGGCTATTCTTTCCAGCCCATAAGTAATTTCAACGGTAACCGGATGCAACTCCTGGCCGCCGGCCTGTTGAAAATAGGTAAACTGCGTAATTTCCATGCCATCAAGCCAAACCTCCCATCCCAGCCCCCAGGCGCCCAGGGTGGGAGATTCCCAGTCATCCTCGACAAAGCGGATATCATGTTCAAGCAGGTCAAGATTAAAACACTTCAAACTGTCAAGATACATTTCCTGCGCTTCCAGGGGAGAGGGTTTAATTACCGCCTGGAACTGATAATAATGTTGAAGCCGATTGGGATTCTCGCCATAACGACCGTCAGTCGGCCGCCGCGAGGGCTGGACATAGGCGGCCTTCCATGGTTCCGGCCCCAGAGCGCGCAGCAGAGTCGCCGGATGAAACGTGCCGGCGCCGACCTCCATATCATAAGGTTGCTGGATAACGCACCCTTTCTCAGCCCAAAAACGGCTTAACTCCATTATAATATCTTGAAAATACATACTGTTGCCGATTCCTTCGCCTTGCGGCCATCTTACAGCTCTTCTTGCCGCAGATCATGCATCATCTTGTTCGGGTTTATGATTACAGCTTCCGGGGCCACCATATTACAACTTTTGGTTTTTTGCCAATACCGCAAAATTATGTTACGACATGCATATAAATCGAATCTGTTATTTTTACAATCTTATCACGGTATTGTCAATTATAAAGGGGCGGGTGGCGGGTATATTCGTCCCCAATGGGTACTTACAGAACAAGAGGCGGCACGCCATCACGGTTGGAGGTAATACTGATGTCGGTTATGGAAGAGTTGCGTAACAAATCAAGAGAACTAACAAACCTCTACAATATTCAGGCCTTGATGCAATGGGACCAGGAAGTCTGGATGCCGGT
>CAYWUR010000004.1:0-17488 GCA_964460745.1 uncultured Desulfobulbia bacterium
CTATCACATTATCAGTCAGGTCGGCTACATGGTGGCTGGTGTCGGCATTGGTACGCAAATGGCCATCAACGGGGCCTGCGCCCATGCCTTCGCCCATATTCTTTACAAGGGGCTGCTGTTTATGGGTACCGGTTCCGTCCTTTTTATGACCGGCAAAAGTAAATTCACCGAACTCGGCGGCTTGTACAAAAAAATGCCATGGGCCTTTGTTTTTACTCTGATCGGCGGCTTGTCGATTTCCGCCTTCCCGCTCTTTTCAGGCTTTGTCAGCAAAACGATGATCGTGTCGGCCGGTTTTGAGGAACATCTATACTGGCCCGCCTTTTTGCTTACGCTGGCCTCCTCCGGGACCTTTCTCCATACCGGTCTCAAGGTTCCCTATTTTATCTGGTTCGGTAAAAACAACTGTAGCAAGGAGACTTGGGAAAAGGCGGCGGAGCCGCCCTGGAATATGAATGTCGGTATGGGGATAGCCGCTTTTCTCTGCATATTCATCGGTGTTTACACCCCTTATCTGTATAAGATGCTGCCTTATCCGGCAGTGGCGGCTGAGTATCACCCCTACTCACTTTATCATGTCTGGTCGCATTTGGAGATTCTGCTGTTCACGGCCCTGGGCTTTTTCCTGCTGCTTAAGAAGCTGACACCGGAACCGACCATCAGTATCGACATGGACTGGTTCTACCGCATGGGCGGGCGCGGCTTCCTGTGGCTTGCCAGAAAGCCGGTTCAGCTTGCCGACAATGCGTGGAGCGAGGCGTATCGGGTTGTCGGCCTTGTTTCCCTTATGACGGTTGCAAAATTTTCATCCTGGTTTGACTGGCACGGCATAGACGGTGTGGTTGACGGCATTGCCAGATCCGTCAGGGCTATCGGCGGCGGCGTACGCCGGGTGCAGAGCGGCCAGTTGCAGTATAACATTTTTTACGCCGTGTCATTTGTGGTAATTATGCTCATTGCCTATGTCTTAGCGTAATAAAGTCGAGGTCACAGTACATGGATTTTCTTATAATTAATGAAGGGTTTCCTCTCCTGAGTCTGTTGATATTTTTGCCATTGGCGGGCGCCCTGGTTTTATTATGCATTCCCGGTGAGAAGGCGGCCAGATTCTGGGCCCTGGCCGTGACTGTCGTGACCGCGGCTTTTTCACTGCCGCTCTACAGTCGATTTGATCTCTCTACCGCCAAATTTCAGTTCGGCGAAAATGTCGCATGGATACCGTCATTGCACATCAACTATACTTTGGGAGTCGACGGGATCAGTCTCTTGCTGGTGTTGATGACCACCCTGATAATGCCGCTTTGCGTCCTGGGCTCCTGGCGGTACATTCAGACCAGGGTTAAGGCTTTTATGGTTTGCCTTCTGATTATGGAGACCTCCATGCTCGGCGTTTTCATGGCGCTTGACTTTGTCCTTTTTTATATAATGTGGGAAGCGATGCTCATTCCCATGTATCTGCTTATCGCGGTCTGGGGAGGACCCCGGAAGATATATGCCTCCATAAAGTTCTTCCTGTATACGCTCGCCGGCTCGGTGATGCTGCTGGTCGCCATTATCGCCCTTTATCTTAAAAGCGGCAGCTTCAACATCCCGGCCATGATGGGCCAGGGGTATTCCTCGACTTTTCAACTATGGGTATTTCTGGCCTTTTTTCTGGCTTTTGCAATCAAGGTGCCGATGTTTCCCTTTCATACATGGTTGCCGGCCGCGCATGTTGAAGCGCCGACCGCCGGTAGTGTGGTGTTGGCCAGTATTCTTTTGAAGATGGGGACATATGGCTTTTTACGTTTCTGTCTGCCCATTACACCGGAGGCTACCCAGACTTTCATGCCGTATATTTTGTGGTTGTCCGTGGCCGGGATCTTATACGGCGGCCTTACCGCCCTGGCCCAGAGCGATATGAAAAAGTTGGTCGCCTATTCAAGTGTCGCCCATATGGGCTTTGTCACTTTAGGCATTTTTGTGTTGAACACCCACGGAATCGAAGGCGCCATGTTACAGATGATAAACCACGGTATCACTACCGGGGCTTTATTTCTCTGTGTCGGCATGATTTATGAACGGACCCACAGTCGGGAACTTACCAAGGCCACCGGCCTTGGTAAGTATATGCCGATTTATGTTACCTTTTTAGCTTTTTTTTCGTTGTCCTCCCTGGCCTTTCCCGGCACCAACAGCTTTGTGGGTGAATTTCTGATTTTAGCCGGCGGTTTTACCAAATCAAAGATAGTTACGGCTTGCGCCATCCCCGGCGCGGTGCTGGCGGCGGCCTACATGCTGCGTATGTTGCAGAAAGTGGTCTGGGGCGGGGTTAATAATCCTGATCAGTCTTATCTCGGCGGTTTTGATCTTAATATGCGGGAGATCGTTACCCTGGCGCCGTTATTAGTGTTTGTTTTCTGGATCGGTCTGGCGCCGGCGCCGTTTATGGACGTTCTGCATTCCAGCGTTTCTCACTTGATAGAACAGGTCAATGGCGCAACTCCACATACCCTGGCGATGGCGGATTTTATAAAACCTTAAGGGGTTGTAAATAACAAAGCATGAAGGGAAGATGATGAAAACCGCTTTATTTATACCGGAGTTATTTCTTCTTGGCAGCAGCCTCGTTATTTTTCTGCTGGCCCTGGGGGATATGAGCGCGGCCCGGCTCAGGAATATCACGGCAACTCTGGCCTTAATCAACGTCGCAATATGCATCGGCAGTCTGCGGTTGCAGGGTGAGCTGTTTTTCGGCGCGTATAAAATAGATTTTTTCTCGCAAATCTTCAAGCTGGTGATTGCCGCCGGTCTGGCGGTTGTCATTCTCTTCAGCCGTGAGCTTAAGGGGATCAGCGAGCATATAAGGGCCGAATATTATCTGCTTCTCCTGCTCAGTACCCTGGGGCTGACGCTGCTGGTAAGCAGCGTTGAACTGCTTACCATTTTTGTGGCGCTTGAATTGTCGTCCTATTCCTTATATCTGCTGGTGCCGATGCGTGACGACCAGGGCGGGCTGCGCGGTCAAATGGAAGCCGCTATTAAATATCTGTTGTTCGGCGTGGTGGCAACCGGCATAATGCTTTTCGGCATGAGTTATCTGTTCGGTCTTACCGGTACGACATATTTGAATAAATTGATTCCCGCCCTTTTGCCGCTGGCGCATAATCCTGCCGCGGTAGCCGGCATACTCATGATTATGGGTGGCTTTTTCTTTAAACTCGGCGCGTTTCCTTTTCATTTCTGGGTGCCGGACGTTTATCAGGGCGCTTCTAACGAGACGACGGCCTTTATCGCTACGGTCCCAAAGTTGGGCGCCGTCGCACTTTTGATTCGTGTCACGATTCTGGCGGCGCCTTCCGGACCGCCGATAACCGCCCTTCTTACGGTTCTGGCGGTTTGTTCCATGTTTTACGGGAATCTGGCGGCATTGGTGCAAAAGGATATCAAACGGATGCTTGGTTTCTCCGGCATTGCCCATGCCGGATTTGTGCTGGTCGGTCTTATCACAATGAAGGACTCCGGTTATGCTACAGCCATGTACTATATAACCGGTTACGCCCTTATGAATATGGCCTGTTTCCTCGTGATCTGCAAGGTGTCCCGTCAGGGCGAAAATCTACAGATCAGTGATCTTGCCGGCCTGTACAAGCGTGCTCCGCTGCTGGCCTTGACCCTGGCCGTTGGCATGTTCGCGCTTGCCGGTATTCCGCCGTTTGTCGGATTCATGGGTAAATTCATGTTGCTTGTCGGCGCCCTGCGCGAAGGTTACTTGACCCTGGTTATCCTGGCGGCCCTAAACACGGCGATCGCCATATATTATTATCTCTCCGTTGTCCGGGTCAGTTACTGTTCAGACCCGGAAGAACGGCCGCGGGTAGAGGTCGATGCCGTGACCAGGCTTGTCAGTTTTGCCTTGATCGTTGTAATTATTGCCATGGGGGTTGCGCCTGCCAAGTTGGTGGAAATGGCAACGGTTGCAGTGCAAGGCATAATGTGAGTTTGTTTTAGTTGAAGTAACACCTTCAAAATTCGTGGGCTTTCTCCCTCCTATCCGGTCGGTCACGTCGCAATCTATATTACCAACGCTCTTGACAGGTAATATTATAAACGATTACATTCGAGACATAGAAGCTATCGGAACAGAAGATAGTTAATCGTTAACCGTCCCGCTGCCTGATTTCATGCCGCACTTCAATCTTAATAATTTTTCCATTAAGCATAAGCTGATTGCCGTTACGGTTTTAGTCTGCGGGGTCGTTACCTTAACCCTTGCCGCTATATTCGTGGGCGAGGAGTTCTATAGTTTAAGACGGGATATGGTCGAAGATCTCCGGGGCCTGGCTGATATTGTTGGCGCTAATTCCGCGGCAGCCGTGAATCTCGACGATCGGCAGACGGCGGAAGAGATCTTGCGCGGCCTGCGCACCGCCCACCCAAAAATCCTGTCAGCCGCCCTGTTAAAAAGCGACGGCACGCTGCTCGCCGCCTATCATGACAAGGCCGTTGCCGGTGGTGAGCCGGGAGAATATCATCCGTGGTATGCTGATCAGCCTGACAAGCCCGAAAACAATAAGATCGTTAAAACATCATATGAGTTTAGTGAGGATCACCTCGATTTTTATAAACCGATTTCCCTGGATGACAAGTTCGTCGGGGCGGTTTCCCTGCGGGCTGATCTTGCGCCAATTCACGCCAAATTAGTCAGGTGTGTAAAGCTCGTTGCTCTTGTGTTACTGGCTGCCGTGGTAATGGCGGTATTGTTGGCCGCCGGCCTGCAACGTCTGATTACCCATCCGGTCGCCGTCCTTGTGAAGACGATGAGAAACGTTTCCCGGCGGCATGACTATACCCTGCGCGTCAAGAAAGAAAGCAATGACGAAATGGGGACGCTGGTTGATGGATTTAATGAAATGCTGGCCATGATTCAGAAACATGGCGAGGAGCTGCGAGAGGCAAAGGAGGCGGCCGAGGCGGCCAATCAGACGAAATCCAGGTTCCTCGCCCAGATGAGCCATGAAATCCGCACGCCGATGAATGGCGTGCTGGGCATGACGGAATTACTGTTGCATACGAACCTGACGGACGGCCAGCGCAAATTCGCCGATACTGTGCGCCGATCCGGTGAAATATTACTCAACATCATCAATGATATTCTTGATTTTTCAAAGATCGAAGCCGGCGGGTTAAAGCTGGAAAACGCCGACTTCGATCTGCGGAAGTCTGTTGAGGATACGACGGAACTGTTTGCCGAACAGGCCCACGGCGCCGGGTTGGAACTGGTTTGTCGGGTTGATCCCGCCGTGCCGGCGATGGTCTGTGGTGATTCGGGCAGATTATGTCAGATTTTTATAAATTTACTGGGCAATGCCGTCAAATTTACCAAACAGGGCGAGGTGTCGATTCGCGTCCGTATCGAGGAGCAGTTCGATGATTCGGCGGTTTTTTATTTTGCCGTGACCGATACCGGCATCGGTATAGCTGCCGATGACCGGACCGATATCTTTGACGCTTTTTCTCAGGCTGATTCAGCGACCACGCGGGAATTTGGCGGTACGGGCCTCGGCTTGGCCATATCCAAGCAGCTTGTTGAAATGATGGGCGGCCAAATAGGTATGGAAAGTGAGGAAGGGCAGGGTTCTACTTTTTACTTTACTGTTAGATTAGGGATACCGGCGCAGCCGCCCCCGGCGCCTGTTGCGGATGACCTCAGAGGTCGTCGTGTTCTGGTGATCGACGACAATGCCACCAGCAGGGAGGTTCTGCAGGAAACACTTTTGACCCTGGGAATGTTGGTAAGTGTTGCGGAAAACAGCGCCCTGGCGCTGGAAAGTATGCAGTCGGCGGCGCAACGTGGCGAGGCCTTTGATCTTGCGCTTCTTGATATGCAAATGCCGGGAAGCGACAGCGTACAACTGGGCCGTACTATCAAGGAAGAAAGTTTTCTTTCAGGGGTTCGGCTTGTGTTGATGGTACCGATCGGTCTGCAGCTCGGCATGGGAGAGGCGGAGGATGCCGGTTTCGCCGGTTTTCTTTCCAAACCAATTAAAAGTTCCAATCTTTACGACGTGTTGCTTGAGACCATGGATGAAAAAAACAAAGGAAGCGCCGTGTCGGCTGAAAGCAGAGAAAAAACGGAAAAAAATCAGTTTTTTGACGCTTATGTCCTGGTTGCCGAGGACAATCCTATTAATCTGATGGTTGCCCAGGAGATGCTGGAAACATTAGGCTGCCGCGTTGATTCGGCTGCAAATGGCGCCGAAGCGTTGGCGGCTGTCTCCCGTACGACATATGATCTTGTGTTTATGGATTGTCAGATGCCGGAGATGGACGGTTATGAGGCGACTAAAACCATAAGGGATAATGAACGAAAAGCGGGGCAGGCTACGAAGCGAACGGTAATTATTGCGTTGACCGCTTTCGCCCTGGCAGGCGATCGGGATCGTTGTCTGGCCGCCGGCATGGATGATTATTTGACAAAGCCCTTTGATCAGGAGAAGTTGTCAATAATTCTTGCGAGGTGGGCAGGCGCTACCTCCAAAGAGCCGCCGGGGTCAACAGCGGCAGAGGAAACAGTTTCGTCCGGTGATGACGACGCCGTTGATGGCGCCCCCGAAGCTACCGTTCTTGACCGGCAGACTTTGAATAATATATGCGGCCTGCAACGGAGCGGCGAGTCTGATGTACTTGCCAAGGTAATCAATATATATTTAGGCCATAGTCCGAAATTTATTGAGACATTACGGCAGGCGGTCGAGGCCGGGGATGTGGATGGCGTTGTTAATGCCGCGCACAGTATGAAATCAAGCAGCGCCATAGTCGGCGCCACGAAATTGGCCGCCCAATTAAAGGAATTGGAAACCCTGGGGCGGGGAAACTCCCTGGAAGGAGCGCCGGATATGTTCGCTGCGATCGCGGTGGAGTTTAAGCTGGTGGAAAAGGCCCTTAAAGAGGAGCTTGCCTCTAGAGCTTGATCGACCGGTTTTATGGACATCGCCGTGTTTATATATACCTTGCCGCTTTTTGTTTTTGACTTGTCCTTTATAACGATTGCCATATCTTTGTAATTTCCCTTTTTGTGTTTTCCGGCGCAAGATAACCGATGAATCGAATTCCCGGCATAGCGGTTTTTTTAGGGGGGTGGTATTGTGTCCTGCTCGTCTTTTTTTTGCCGACGGTTCGGGCTGACAACCAGATAGTGGTCGGCGGATCTTCCCATACCCTGGCCCTTAAGACCGACGGCACGGTTTGGGCCTGGGGTGATAATACCGCCGGCCAGCTGGGTGACGGGACCGATAATAGCAGCTCATCGCCGGTGCTGGCGCAGGGGCTTGCCGACGTGACGGCCATCGCGGCCGGTTCCTCCTTCTCCGTGGCCTTAAAGGCCGACGGCACGGTTTGGACCTGGGGCGATAATCAGTACGGCCAATTGGGCGACAACAGCACCACCGACCGTTCCCTGCCGGGTATGGTGCCGGGCTTAACCGGGGTTACGGCGATTTCGGCGTTCTATAAACATGTCCTGGCCTTGAAAAACGACGGCACGGTCTGGGCCTGGGGGCAAAATGTCTATGGGCAGTTAGGTTATGATAGCGGTGCCACACTCTGGGCAACGACGCCGCGGCAGGTCGCCAGCCTTCCTGCCGGCGATCCGGCTTCCGCTGTTGTCGCCGGCTACAGCCATTCCATAGCGCTTGTTAACGGCTCGATCTGGACGTGGGGCGGCAATCAGTATGGCCAGTTGGGGTTGGGAGACAACAGCACCGCTGATCGCTCCACGCCTGTTATGATTTCAGCGCTTTCTTCCGTGTCCGCCGTTGCCGCGTCATATTATCATACCCTGGCCTTGAAAAACGACGGCACGGTCTGGGCCTGGGGCCGTAATCAATACGGCCAGTTGGGCGACAACAGCACCGCTGACAGAAAATCCCCGGTACAGGTTTATAACCTCAGTGGCGCCAGCGCGATTACGGTGGGTATTTATAATTCCACAGCTTTGAAGACCGACGGCACGGTCTGGGCCTGGGGGCTGGATAATAACGGCGAGTTGGGCTTTTCTCCTACTGACGTATGTGGCAAGGACGTCACCGAGCCGAATTGCGCCACCGTTCCCGGTCAGGTACAGGGAATTGCCGCCTCCTCTATCGCCTCGGGCTACTATCACGAGTTGGCGACCACCACGGATGGTGATGTCCTTGCCTGGGGCGGCAATGAACAAGGTCAACTAGGCTTTGATACCGGTGACGCGGCTGTCGCGACGGTCCCGCAAAAGCCGCAAAGCGCCGGGGATTCCGGCGCCTTTAATCTGCAGACCCCGACCCCCACGGTTAACTTTACAACCGGCGTTCAATCCGTTGCCGAAGACGCCGACAACGCGACAATAATTGTTACCCTTGATGCGGCCAGTAAATTCCTGCGGGTGGAAGTTCCCTATACCGTGGGCGGCACGGCGTCCGGCAGCGACCATGATTTGACCGACGGGTCGTTTATAATCCCGATCGGCCAAAAAACTGCGGCAGTGTCTTTCAAGATTTTTGATGATACCCTTGATGAATCGGATGAGACCGTGATCGTCACCATGGGCGTGCCGGTTAACGCCATCAAGGGGCAGACCGCCGCGCATACGGTTACCATCGTTGATAATGACGGACCGCCGCCGATTACCATTACCGGCGCGCCGTCGAGCGTCACCAACGTAACCTCGGCCACGTTGACCGTGAGCGGCGTTGGGCTCACCTTGTATAAATACAAGCTCGACGCCGGGGACTATTCAGCCGAAAAATCCGTGGATGAATCGATAAATTTAAGCAGTCTCGGCGAGGGCGTCCATACCGTTGCCGTGATCAGACAGGATGCCGCCGGCAATTGGCAGCAGGAGACCGTCAGCTGGACGGTTGATCTGACGCCGCCGGCCGTCGAGTTTGTAAATCCGCCGGCTGTTTCAACATTTCTGACGGGCATTACCTTGACGGTTGACGATACCGACGTTGTTGCCTATAAGTATAAACTTGACGCTGGAAATTATTCGGCAGAGGAAGAACCGGTGACGGAACCGATAACCGCAACTAATCTGGATCCGGGTATACATACGGTTGCCGTAGTCGGTCGGGACGCCGCCGGTAACTGGCAGTCGATAGAACATGCGACGGATTTTACCTGGGAAATTTACAGCCGCCCGGCCGGTGATATTAATGCGGATGGTGTCGTTGACCTGCGGGATGCGGTTCTTGGCTTGCAGGCGATGGCCGGTAAATCGTCTCTGAAAATTTATAAAGAGTCGGATTTGAACAACGACAGTCGCATTGGCTTGGCGGAAGTGCTATATGCCTTGCGATATACAGCAAAATAGAGGTGCCGGACATTGCCGGGGATAAAGACGAGGAGGAGATATCATGAAGAAATATACATGTTCCGTTTGCGGCTACGTTTATGATCCGGCGGTCGGCGATCCCGATAACGGCATAGATCCGGGAACGGCCTTTGAAGACCTGCCCGAGGACTGGGTATGCCCGGTATGCGGGGCCGGTAAAGCCGAATTTGAACCGGGGGGGTGAGCCGAGCCTTCCGCTGGCGCCTGGCGGGTGGAAATAGTAAGAGGCCCAACCCTGGTATCAAATTTGATATCCTGAAGCCGGTCGTTCATCAGCTGCGCCTCTGTTATTTTCATCGTGGTGGCGATGTCATTTTTTAGTGCCTTGTTTGTCTTAAACGCCAGGGTTAGGATAGCGAAATTTTCTCCGCTGATACCAACAGCGCCGGCCATAACAACGATAAGAACGCCGGGCTTTTTATCGTTGACAATATGCATCAGCGATGAAGTCTTCTTCGTCTTGGCCGCTTTTATAAAAGTAAGGGCCGCCGGGTCATATGTTATCTTGAGCTTTACTCCCGCCAGCTTCTCCACCTTATCGAGCATTATGGGGATGTTAATATCATTGCCGGCCTTTACGTCTTGAGCGGCGATGAAAAGCTCTGTTCCCCGGGCGGCAGAGGCGCGGCAGGCCAGAAGTGATCCCCAGATAATGCAACATGCCAGCAGTAAGGTGTGATTTTTTTTCATATTGAATACAGAATACCGCGAACTAAAGCGTTATTCAACAAAATTGGCGGAACGTACCAGGTTGTCGCGGCGATCTTCAGTGCGGCGTCTATTCTGTTTCGCGACCGACTCGTTGGAAATGATATTGACACTTTAACTAGGCGTTATTAATCTGCTAATATGCTGAATCCTGGGGCCGGCGGCACATCGACAGTGAACTCTTAAAGTCCTTCGGTTTTACATAAATTCAACATGATAAGCCCAAAAGATAATATTTTTCGTCACTGGTTCAGGTTTTAATAAATATGCCGGTTTATGAATATACAGCCCTGGATAAGTCTGGCAAGTCCCTGAGCGGCATAGTCGATGCCGACAGTATGTCGACCGCCCGCCAGAAACTCCGGGGAAAAGCAATGTTTCCTGTTGAGCTTAAGGAAACGCGTATTAAGCAAAAGGGTGACGGTTCCTCCGTTTTTTCCTCTCTTAATTTTTTTACGCGGGTTAAAACAGACGAAATTAATGGAGTTACACGCCAGTTATCGACTTTGCTGGGCGCGGGTATTCCTCTGGTCGCCGCGTTGGACGCCTTGATACAACAGACCGCAAATCATGCGCTTAAAAGTATTATTGCCCAGATTAAGGAAGCGGTTAACGAGGGCAACAGCCTGACTTTTGCGCTTTCCCGGCACCCGAAATTATTCTCCAACATTTATATTAACATGGTCAAGGCCGGCGAGGCTTCCGGGTCTCTCGACGTCGTCCTTGATCGTCTTGCCGATTTCGGAGAACATCAACAGGTCTTGAGGGGCCGTTTCAAGGCGGCTCTGGTTTATCCCATCTTTATGGCCTTTATCGGTACCGCGATTCTGTTTTTTCTGATGACATTCATTGTTCCCAATATAACGCAGATTTTTACCGAGATGCATCAGGCCCTGCCCCTGCCTACTTTGTTGCTTATGGCGGTCAGTCGTTTCCTGAAATCTTTCTGGTGGGCCGTCTTGTTGATCCTGGCGGCGATGGTCGCCGGTATCCGGGAATTCATAAGGCGACCAAAGGGCAGCTATATGTGGGACGAGATAAAACTCCGCCTTCCCATTATCGGGGCCATTAACCGCCGGATAGCCTTGGCCCGTTTCGGCAGAACCATGGGAAGCCTGCTACAGAGCGGAGTCCCTCTCTTGTCCTCTCTGCAAATTGTTAGAAATATTGTTAATAACGCCATGATCGCGGAAGTTATTGATAATGCGGTGCATGAGATCAGGGAAGGGAAAAGCCTGAACAGCGCCCTGGCCAACAGCTCGTGGTTCCCTGCCATGCTTGTGCAGATGATAGCTATCGGTGAGCAGAGCGGTGAATTGGAATCCATGCTGAATAAGGTGGCGGATGCTTACGAACGGGAGGTGGAATCGCACATCACGGCGATGACCTCCATGCTTGAGCCGATTATGATTTTATTTATGGGGTTGGTTGTGGGCTTTATTGTTATTTCTATCTTGCTGCCCATATTTGAGATGAATCAAATGATCAAGTAAGAAAAAAGTCAACTGGCCGGTACGGACGGAAATTTGACAATTATGAGGAGTGATATGACTAGAAACGGAAGAATTAACCATGGAATTAAAGGCTTTACCCTGATCGAGCTTATGGTTGTCCTTGTTATTCTTGGTGTGTTGGCAGGGTTGATTGTCCCAAGAATCATGGGGCGGCCGGAAGAGGCGCGGCGGATGAAAGCTCGAATTCAGATTCAGAGCATTGAGACGGCCTTGAAGCTTTACAATCTGGATAACGGCTATTATCCCTCCACCGAACAGGGACTCCAGGCCCTGGTTGATTCTCCTGCCGCCGGGCAACAGCCGAAAGCCTGGCGCGATGGCGGCTATCTGGAAAAGGGCAAGATCCCTCAAGATCCGTGGGGCAATGATTATATATATCTGAGTCCGGGGGTTAACGGCGATTTTGATATCACATCTTATGGGGCGGATGGTGAGCCCGGCGGCGATGGTAAAAACGCTGATGTCAATAGCTGGGAGCTCGAGTAATCTTCGTGTTTCCGGATTCGCCGGCATATCCCGTCCGTTTGCCGAAGAAAATTCCGTGTGTCCCGAGGCCGTTGGCGAAGGGTAACCTGCAAGGCTATACCTTAATTGAGTTGATTGTCGTTATTGCCCTGATTGGTTTGCTGCTGGCTGTTGGTATGCCACGGCTTCGTACTTCCCTGTTGACCAATAATCTCAAACTTACAACGCGCCGGATAATCGGGATTGCCAAGGGGCTTCGAAATAAAGCCGTCCGTGAACAAAAAGTATATTATCTGTATCTTGACCTTGATAATAACAGGTACTGGACCGACTCCGGAGCCCAGAGCGACGAAGAGCGCTCTTTAGCCAGACAGGGGGCGGTCAATTTTGCCGAGGACGTCCGCATAGTTGATGTGTGGTCACGGTCAAAGGGCAAGCAGGCGGATGGCGAAGCGGTTATCCGATTCAGCGCAAAAGGATACGTTGATCTTACGGCAATTCACCTTGGCGCGGCAGATGATCGGCAGGTCACATTGGTCCTGGCGCCTTTCCTGGGTACAATCAAAATTTATGACAAATATGTGGATTTTGTCGGTCGCGCATCTTAAAGGCAGGCCGTCGGAAGCCTGGCGGAGAATTATTGCGGTGGGAAAGAAATATTCAGGTTTTACCTTGTTGGAGGTAATGATCGCCGTGGCTATTATAGCCATTGCCTTAACGACCTTGCTCGGTTCGCAGTCACAGAGCGTCTCCATGGCCAATGAGGCAAAATTCAATACCATGGCGGCTCTTCTTGCCCAAAGTAAGATGGCTGAAGTTGAGTTGGCGGGATTTGAGAATCTGGAATCGGATCAAGGTGATTTCGGCGAGAATTTTTCCGGATATCACTGGCAGATAAAAGTGAGCCGGGTTAATTTTGACGCATTTGAAGCTGTGCTGAACCCTGAAGCCAAGCAGAATGTCAATGTGGGGGATTATCTTAAACAGGTCGATTTGGCTATACTGTGGGGCGAGTCGGGACAGTTCCAATATCAGTTGCGATTTTATTCTTTTTCCCCGGTAAGTTAAGTAGGGACGTCAGTGGCTTTGGGATTGTCAGGTTATATGAAGCAGGCAAAGGCCGGCAACGGCGTAAACCGGGCAGGCTTTACTCTCTTAGAGATTCTTCTTGCTATTTTTATCTTCGGCATTATTGCATCCGTTATTTTCGCATCTTATACAGGGTCGTCAAGTATAGTAAACGATACCGAGTCCCAGGCCGAGATTTATCAGAAGGCGAGAATTGCCATGGAAAGGATACTGGAGGATTTGGAGTCGGCTTATTATCGCCCGCCGCCCGTGGATGAAAATACTGCTGATCGGGCGCCGATATTTCTGGGGGAAGACAAAACCATCAAGGCTGCAAGTGCCGATACCCTGAGGTTTGTTTCCACCTCGCACCTTATTTTCAGTGATGAAGAAAAAACAGCCGGTCAAACGGTGATAGAATATACCGTCAAGGAAAATGATAGCGGCGACGGCCTGGCTCTCTTCCGAGCCGATACGCCGACTTTATTTTATTCTCCAGCGCTTGAGGGGGAGGGGTCCGTACTATGCGATGATTTACGGTCTGTCGATTTCAAATATTATGATGCCGGGGGCCGGAAATATGATAGTTGGGATGATACGGCCGAAGAATATGGGGGCCTTCCCGCCATGGTTACTGTTGTTCTTGAGTTTATTGATAAAAAGGAGGCTGAAAAAGGCCTTGAATTTATGGTCAGCGTTATTCCGCCAATGGGCGGGAGCTCCGGTGAGCAGCCGTGATCGCTCTCAATATATTGCGAAATAACCGCGGCATGGCTTTGCTGGTGACGTTATTAATCGTCAGCCTGATTTATGTGGTAACGGTTCAGTTCAATACAACAATGTGGTCTAATCTGCATGCCGCCGCCAACCTTAAAGACGGCATCCAGCTTGCCGGTATAGCAAGGTCAGGTTTCAATGCCGCGCGTGCTGTTATTGCGGTTGACGGCATGGCTTCTCCAGCCGTTGATTCATTTCGTGATTCCTGGGCGGATATGAGTATTATCTCCGGCTATTCCTCTTCTTTTTTTGAGGATGGCCGGTTTGTTGTTAAAGTTAATGATTATTCGGGCAGAATACAACTCAATGCCTTGGTAAAGAACGACAAGGTAAACGAAGAGCAGAAAAAATTCCTGGAGAGATTTTTATCCAGCAGCGAGTTTGGCCTTGAAAAGGAGGAGGTAACAGGTATTATCGAGGCAATTACGGATTGGATTGATAAAAATGATGACGTGACAGGGTTTGGTGGGGCCGAAAATTTGTTTTATCAGTCACAGGAAAAGCCTTACGTTGCCAAAAATGGGCCGATAGAATCCCTGGAAGAATTGCTTTATATTAAGGGAATCAGCCGGGAGCTTTATTACGGTTCGGCAGGCAGGCCTGGTATAGCCGATTATTTGACCCCCTATGGCGATGACGGCAAGGTGAATATCAATACGTCCTCCCCTCTGGTGCTGAGGGCTATGGCCGAACAGATCGACGAGGCTGCGGCGGTTGACATGGCGGCTTACCGCGATGATGAAGATAACGATCTTTCCTCGACTGACTGGTATAAAAATGTCCCTTCATTCCCGGGTGATGTTGTCATCAACCCGGCGTTGTTGACCACGACCAGCACCTATTTCGAGATCATATCGGAAGGCTGGAAGGAGAACATGAAGCGGGGTGTTCGCGGCATGATTAAAAGAACGACCGGGGAAACGGAAATACTGGCATGGAAAATGGAATAAAAATCGCCGCCGGCAGGACTTTCGGCGGAAATCAGCCAACGCATTGACGGAATAGGGATGCTAGGGAAAATTCTGGGCCTTGACATAAATGAGGATTTTATAGCCGCAGTTGAGGTGGCCGGCGGTCTGCACGGCTATCAGATTACGGCATGCGCCTCTGTTCCGCTTGCAAAAGCGTCTGACATTGATGAGGCTCTCGCAACAATTTTTGAGCAGATAAACCCGAAGGGAGCTGTTTGCCTGAGTTCAATTCCAGCGGGCCGCTTTTCTTATCGGCAGCTTGCCATGCCCTTTAAGGACAAAAAAAAGATAAGGCAGACCGTTGTCTTTGAGCTTGAACCGATGCTGGCCGCCGCAATTGATGAGCTGTTGATAGATTTTACGGTAGTCGACCAATCGGCCGACCATACGAACATCCTTGCCGCGTCTGTCAGCCGGGAATTCCTGGCGGCACATCTGGCGTTTTTGCGGTCGCAAAACTTTGAACCGGTTGTGCTGGAGATAAGAGACGCGCCGCTGGTCGGTTGTCTGTTGAAACGGCCGGCAACAGCGGATAACGGTTTATTACTGGATGTCGGTTCTGATAAATGTACGCTGGCGCTTTTTTTGAACAGGCGCATAGCATTAATCCGCGATTTACCCATGGTCGGGTCTGATATTGTGTCGGCCTCCACCGCCCGTGATGTTGATAATGCCGTTGCGGAAAAAGAGCGAGTGGCTTTTCGGCTCGAAAGTTTTTGTAAAGCGGCGCAAAATACCATCAGGTCTTTTGCGGCGGAAAGCGGAAAACTTATACCCCTTGAGAAGGTTTATATTACCGGCTGCGGCGCTGCTGGTTCCGAAGTAGTGAACAGTGTGGGTCGCTTTTTTAATGTCCCCGCCGAGATGGTTGATTTACGCCGTAGCGCAAATGTGCAGATCGGCAAAGAAATGACGGGGGACTGGCAACCTGCATTTATGGATAATGCCTTGGCGCTTGCCCTGCGCGGCGGTAAGTCTGGTCGCGGTTTTAATTTCAGACGTGAAGAATTTGCGGCGACTGGCCAATATTTTCGACTAAAGAAGGAAATAAGAACCGCCCTGGTTTTTATAATGGTTTTCCTTTCCCTGATAATCGTGGATTTTGGTGTTGATTACCATGCCCTGCGGGACCATTATTATGCTCTGGACCAACAATTGACGGCGGTATTTACCAAAACTTTTCCTGATGTAAAAAGGATAGTAGACCCTGTCCAGCAGATGCGGGTTAAGATTAAAGAACTGAAAAAAGCTGCCATTTCACTGCCAACCGGGGGAGTCAACCGGAATATCCTTGATTTGTTGGCGGAAATTTCGCGTCGTATCCCCCCTAAACTGGCCGTGCATGTTGCACGTATGACTATTGACCAGGAGGAGGTCCACATCAAGGGCAAAACAGATACGTTTAATACGGTCGACAGCATTAAAAAAAATCTGGCGGCCTCTGCCTTTTTCAAGGGAGTAGCCATCAGTTCCGCCAATCTTGCACGATCCGGCGAAGGCGTCCAGTTCGAGTTGCGGTTGCAACGCCGGCAGTGACGACGTAACAGAGGTATTAGAACCACCTGGGTGTCTGTACGCCAATTCTTACGAGTGTATAAATAATGATGGACTCGTAAAAACTAACGGGATGGCTAAGTATTTATGCCCTTTGGGTGAAAATTTCGAGTTAAATAACGGCGCACATGAATATAAAGCTTACAAAACGCGATAAGTATCTTGTGGCCTTGGCGGCCTGTAGTCTTTTGGCTTTTTTATTAATGCAGTTTCTTGTCTTGCCTTTTTTTGATAGCAGGGCGCGCCTGCAAAGAGGGCTTAAGGCCAAGGAGGCCGGCCTTAAAGAAATTGTTATGCTGCGGGAAGAGTACAGGGCGGTTCGGCAGGACTCGCACGGCATTGAACAGAGGCTTGCCGGCCGGCAGAAGGATTTTACCCTTTTTTCTTTTCTCGAAAAGGCCGCCGGCAAGACGGAGATAAAAAAGCATATAAAATATATGAAACCATCCGTCACCAAGGAAACCGGTCCTTTTAAGTCGTCGCAGGTTGAAATGAAACTGGAGAACATCACACTCGCGCAGCTGGTTAGCTATCTCGGGCGGATTGAATCTCCGGATGAGGTGGTCACCATTAAACGGCTTTCGATTCAGGAAAATAAGAGGGCGCCGGGATACCTGGACGCTATTCTGCAAGTATTGACCTTTCAATTATAGAGGCAGCTTGTTGGGCATGAAACATTTTATATCGCGAAACAAAAAATGGTTTGGGTATATCCTTTATGCCGTTGCCGTGTGCTGTGCGTTTCTTTATTATCGTTTCCCCTCGCATGATGTGGCGGGCTATTTAGAGAAACGGATTACACGGCTGGACCCCAGGCTGTCTTTTAAAGTTTACCGGATACGTCCCAGCCTTCCGTTTGGTCTGGAATTTATCCGCAGTGAACTGGCTTATGCGGATACAACCGGAGAGCCTCTTGTTAAGGCTGATAAATTTTATTTCGGCCCGGCGGTCTGGTCTTTTCTACATGGCAAGAAGGTATTTGACTTCAGCTGCGTTGCTTATAATGGGAAGATTAACGGCACGATACGTCTTGATAATAAAGCCGGTCGATTATTTGACGGCAATGTCGTCATCAAAGATGT
>CAYWUR010000005.1:0-17454 GCA_964460745.1 uncultured Desulfobulbia bacterium
CCCGGCGGTTTAATACAACCGGCCTTGCCCCGGACCAGCCAATGCTCGGCCATTTCGTCGATGGTAATTCCCATGGCCCGCAAGGCGGCGGCCGTATAATTGGTATCTTCGCTGGCCAGCGGCCCCCGGAGCAGACTCTCGCCATCTGCCAGGGCCGCGGCAATCAGCGCCCGCTGCGTAAGACTCTTGGAGCCGGGAACCTCTATGACGGCGTCAGCCTTTTTTAACGGTTTTATCTCTTTCATATCAGCAAAAATGCCGTCGCAGACAAGCTATAACGCAGACGGCCCTGCAAAAAGTTTTTCCATAATTCGGCGTAAATCCGTAACCGGCAACTGACCGGCGGCAGTGGCCACCCCCCGGTCAGGCACGGCATACGTCATATAGCCGCCCAATTCGATCGTGGCCAGCCGGCTGATTATACCAGGCCGGCCCATGCAGAAGGCAATAAGAGGGAAATCGTTTTCCGCGGCCAGAAGCTGGAGGTTTAACACCCGCAGAACATCTTTAAAATTATGGGCCATAGTGACAATCTTACCGATATGGGCGCCGCTTTCCAACTGCTCGTAAAAAATTTTGGCAAGGCCGTCATTCTCCGGCGTTTCAATAAAGTTATGCCAGGAGATAATCATCTTGGTTGCCGTTTGGCGGACGGCGTTAAGAAGCTGGTCACGCATGGCGCCGGCCGCTTGCAGCTCCAGATCCACATAGGAGGCGCCGCACTGCACCGCCTCCAGGAGAGGCAGCAACCGCGCCTCTTCATTGCCGGTAAAAAACCCGCCTTCCCAGGCCGGCCGGTTGGTAAAAAGCAGAGGCTTACCAAGGGCGTGAAAAAAAGGCTTGACCTCCGGACGCGATAAAGTGTCCAGTCTGATTTCAATGACATCGGCCGACGACGATACCTGTGAAGCAGTCGCAACCACCTCCTCTATCGAGGAGTCAACGGGTGCCCCTGCGGCAATAGCCACGCATATCCTGCAACCTGTCGCTGTATTTGTCTTTTTTGCCATGATGTCGTTATGCTGTTGAAACCTCTTACAGGTTACAGGATACTACACCGCATGCCGCCGATAATATCCCGAACTGCCGGCAGGTTCTGTTCCTGTAGATATTCTTTTATACCGACAATGATTTCCTCGGTGACACAGGGATTAATAAAATTAGCAGTCCCCACCTGTACAGCGGTCGCGCCGGCCAGCAGAAACTCAATGGCATCCGCCGCCGTGCTGATGCCGCCGATACCGATGACGGGCAGCCGGACAGCCTGCGCCACCTGCCAGACCATGCGCACGGCCACCGGCTTAATGGCCGGCCCGGATAATCCGCCGACAATATTGGCCAGTTTCGGCTGCCGGGTCCGGATATCAACGGCCATGCCCAACAGGGTGTTGACCAGGGAAACGGCATCAGCGCCGCCGGCCGCCGCCGCCTTGGCGATCAGCGTAATATCCGTCACATTGGGCGACAGTTTGACAATCACCGGCTGACTACAGCGCTTGCGGACAGCCGCGGTCACCGCCTCAGCCGTTTTGGGATCCGTCCCAAAAACCACGCCGCCCTTTTTTACATTGGGGCATGATATATTTATCTCGATGGCTGCCACGCCCGGCACACCATTCAGTCTTTGCGCCAGTTCACGATAATCTTCAAGCGTATCACCAAGGATATTGACAATCACCGGGGTTTTGGTTTCCCGTAAAAAGGGCAGCTTTTTCTTAATAAAGCAATCCACCCCGACATTTTCCAGACCGATGGCGTTCAACATGCCGCATGCTGTTTCCACAACCCGCGGCGGCGGATTGCCATGCCGGGGCGCCAGAGAAATGCCCTTAACCACTATCGCGCCCAGCCGATGCAAATCGACAAAGGCCGCGAACTCCTCACCGTAACCAAAGGTGCCTGAAGCGGTCATCACCGGGTTTCTCAAATTCAACCCGCCGATCTTAACCCCTAAATCCGGTTGCCTTACCGCCATATCACTTCCTCGGCCTTAAAAACCGGGCCATCCTTACAAACATGCAGATAACCCGGCCCGGCGGCCTTGGGAACAGCACAGCCGAGGCAGGCGGCCAACCCGCAAGCCATCATGGTTTCAAGGGATACCTGACAGCGCCAACCCCTTTCCCCACAGGCCAACGCCACCGCCTGCAACATCGGATATGGACCGCAGGTATAAACCGTCCAACCGGTTTGCCGGTCGAGAGCAGCCAAAAGATCGGTCACCAGACCCTGCCGGCCCATGGAGCCGTCGTCGGTGGCGACATGGACGGCAAAATCCATCTCCTGCAGATCACCGGCAACGGCAGCCAACTCCGCCCATGTCCCGGCGCCCAGCAATACGGTAATCTTCCGACCGGCACGTCGCCGGTGCCGCAGGCAGTCCGCCAGAAAAAACAAGGGCGCAATACCCATCCCGCCGCCGATTAAACAAATATGCTCCGCCCCGGCAAAGGAAAAACCTCGGCCCAGCGGACCTATCATATCCAACGGCTGATCGTGGTGACTGGCGGCCAGCTTCCCGGTGCCCTTGCCGACCACTTTAAACAGGATCTGCAGGCGACCGCCGGACAGGACCCGATGGACGGAAAATGGCCGGCGCAGCAAAGGATCGAGATCGTCCGTCACCTTGACCATGATAAACTGACCGGGAACAACAGCCCGCGCAATAGTCGGCGCCACAGCCGTCAAACGGTAAACGTCCGTTGTCAATTGTTCCTGGCGGATGATTTCCGCCTTTTCCAGAAATGGGACCATCGTCAACAAATCAAATTAATATATTCACTTCTTATTACAGGCTAACGGGCGGGAGCAAAAAAAGTGCAAAACCAGAACCGAACCTGTATAGTCTGCTCACAGGGTGCCGAAGATTTTTTTTAACACCCTGATAGTAAAATACCAAGTACGCCTTGTAAACATTAAAAAGTCTGCACCCGTGAGCATTTGACCGCGGTTCTTATACGCGCAGCGGACACTGTTTGCCGCCACGGCTCCAGAACACAGCACGGAAACAAAGCCTTATGTTCGACACGACCGCCGCGTTATTCTTAATGACATTCGGCGCCATTGTCGGCAGCTTTCTAAACGTCGTCATCCTCAGACTGCCTGCCGAAGGCGAGTCCATTATCTTCCCCGCCTCCAGGTGCCCCGCGTGCATGAAACACATACCCTGGCATGACAATATACCCATCCTCAGTTTTATCCTGCTTAAGGGGCGGTGCCGCAACTGCCGCACCAAAATCTCCCTGCAATATCCGCTGGTTGAACTCGCCATGGCCTTGTTATCCCTGGCCTTATATTGGCAATTTTCTCTCTCCTCCTTGTACGGCATTTATTTTATTTTCAGCGCCGCTTTGCTGGTTATCATTTTTATTGATTGCCGGCATCAAATCATTCCCGATGTTATAAGCCTGCCCGGCATAATAATCGGCCTGAGCGTTTCATTCTTCAATCCTCTTGTTACCTGGCAGCAATCCGGTCTGGGCCTTCTGCTCGGCGGCGGGACCCTCTATGCCGTGGCCGGCGGTTACTACCTGCTGACCAAGCGGGAAGGCATGGGCGGTGGCGATATCAAACTCCTGGCCATGATCGGCGCCTTTCTAGGCTGGCAGTGTCTGCCTTTTGTTATTTTCGGCAGCTCGCTTCTGGGAACCATTATCGGTCTTGGCGCCATGATCAAACAAAAGAAGGGGGGGAAAACGGTAATACCCTATGGTCCTTTTCTCTCGATCGCCGCCCTGCTCTATCTGTTTTTTCAGGCAAGAATCGATCTGTATTTGAAGATTCTGTTTCTGCCGCAATATTAAGGGACGGACGGACGAAATCGCAGAAAAAATCATGAAAAAAAACGGCTTATTAATAGTATACACGGGCAACGGCAAGGGCAAAACCACGGCCGCCCTGGGTCAAGCCCTCAGAGCGGCGGGCCATGGCCTGAAAGTGTGTATTATCCAATTTATTAAAAGAAAAACAGACACGGGTGAGGTAAAAATGATCAACGCCCTGCCTGACCTTATTGAAATTCATCCTACCGGCAGCGGCTTTACCTGGGAAGCAAAGGATCTTCATGAAGTAACGCAGGCGGCAAAAGCCGGTTGGCGGCTGGCCAAAACCAAAATAGAGAGCGACTGTTATGACCTGATTATTCTGGATGAATTAACATACCTTCTTAACCGGAAGGTTCTGGACGAGGCCGAAGTGCTATCGCTTTGCCGCCACCGACCGGCCCGACTGCATTTAATTATAACAGGCCGTTACGCTGATCAAGAGCTTATCGCCACCGCCGACCTGGTGACGGAGATGAAAGAAATCAAGCATCCTTTTCATAAAGGGGTCAAGGCCCAAAAAGGCATGGAGTTCTGATGTAACCGCTTACAGGGTGGGAAAAAATGCAAATTCAGGTGGCCTGACCCTGTGATGACTTACGTTCTGATCGTGAAATTTTATGAAAAAAACTGATAGTGAAAAGCTGATAATAGAACTCAACTATAAAAATGATATTATTAATGAGCAGGCGCCCGACCATGCGGTCAACACGCAAAAAATGCTTGATCTGCTGCCGGAGACCGTTGTGGACAAACGGACCCTGGGACTCATTGAAATTCACAACCTGTTCAAGGCCATTGACCACACCACCACCTATGTGGGCGCGGCCCATCTCTTTCATTCTTTAGTGAATCCATCGGAATCCATTGAGCTGGTCCATGCCAAGCAGGATTCATTCTGTGAACTTGCGAACAACCAACGGCTGCAGGATGCTATTCAGGAATTTCTTGCTGAATTCAACCGGCACGAGGCAGCGCTGTTTAAACTGCTTAATGCCCATGCAACGCCGCTACTTATTTACGGTGATTACCGGCGGGCCGGCCGGGCTATCGAGAAAATGTTGACGGCGCTTAAAAAATTGCCGCAGCCGGAGACAGTATACCTCGATTCTCTTTTCAAAAGCGTTAAGAGTTTCAGCAGATCCCCGGTTAGAAAAATTTTTGCCGGCCCGGCGTACCGCACCTTCCACGGCGTTCTTGCCAGACAGGAAAAAGGCATCTTAACGCCGGCGCTCCGCTTTCGGCCCGGCCGCTTAAGTTTCGGTTCAACCTGGCCTGCCTTGCCCGGCCTTTATTTTCTGGCGGCCTGGCTTTTTGGTTTTATGGATCCGGCCATTGCCAAGAGCCTGTTTTTTGGCACCAGCTGGTTCAGCACCGTCGGCGTCTTGTACGGCGCAGTTGTTAAACCCATGATAGATTATGAAAGCGCTGTTCTGCCTATCCGGTACCGCCTTTTAAATTCCAATCGTTTTGCTTCCGCCATTGAAGGGGTGGCAGCGATTGACGAATTACTGTCATTTGTCAGGTTCGGCAGAGAAATGGGACATCCAACCGTGCTGCCGGAGATAACCAACGAGGAAAGTCATTTCTTCGTGGCCAAAGACTTACGCAACCCGATCAGCGCCAAAGGCAATAAAGATTTTGTCGCGAATGATGTCAATTTGACAAAGGCAAGAATTTTGTTCATTACCGGTCCGAACAGCGGCGGCAAGACGACCTTTTGCAAAACCGTCGTGCAGAATCAGATCCTGGCCCAAATCGGCGCCCCGGTGGTAGCATCCGGCGCCATGATAAACATGGCCGACAAAATCACCTATCAGGCGCCGGCCTTTGATACCCTGGCGGATCCGGAAGGCCGTTTCGGCACCGAATTAAAGGTAACACGCGATATCTTCTATACCGTTAACCCCAGAAGTCTTGCCATTCTTGATGAAATTGCCGAAGGTACGACCGCGCGGGAAAAAATAGCCTTTTCAGTTGATATCATGAAAGGATTTCATGCCATCGGCAATAATACCATTCTAGTCACGCACAGCCATGAGTTAGTTGAAAATTTTCGCCGCCAGGGCATAGGGCTGGATATGCAGGTTGAATTCAAAAACGATAAGCCCACCCACAAATTGATAAAGGGCATATCAACAGAGAGCCATGCCGAACGGGTGGCCCAAAAAATCGGCTTCGCAAAAGAAGATATCCACCGGCATCTCAGGAAGAAGGGCTATATATAGGGCTCCTATGGCAAAGCAAGCGACGTCTTGAAATCAAGATCGACAAGAGGTTTTTTTTTCAGCAAGGCCTGACCGATCTCTTGCCCGAACCGGGTGGCTTCGGCTAGCTGTCTGTTAGAATGGCCATATTTCTTATAATAGTTGCCGATCAGCCTCGACCGTTCCGGTCTCTTACCCGCCAACTTTAAAAAAACTCCTATTGTTCGCCACGGCTCCGAGTTTGGATGAGAAAAAATAATAACATTGGGGATAACAGCCCCGCACTGCTTGAGTTTGCGTCGTAAGCCATACCAATGCAGGCGCCAATAGCCCCGGCAGGAAATTATGGGTATAACCGCCTGACCGGCAAAAAGGCCGGGACCATCGCGATCGAGCAGGGCAAGCACCGGCCCGGAAGGATTATAAGACCAGGTCGGACCGCCCAATAGAATAAGGTCATACGGCTGCCGACAGGCGGCGGAAAGTTCCTTAATAGCAAAGCGCCGCCGGAAACAGGTAATCAGCATCATCCTAAAGGTCGCGCCTACTTTGCCGATGGGAAAGCGCAGAGGCATAACAGGCCGCAGTTTTTCGTTAACGACCTGTATCCCTTGTTTTTTCAGACCGTCGGTAAGATGGCGCAATAAGCTGCCGGTCTGGGCGCTGAAAGAATAGAAAACAACAAGCACCCGCGGCGGCTGCCTGGCTGTTTCGGTTGTTGCTATATCCTCCGACTCCGACCTATACATAGAGATACCATCCATCCCCGTGCTATATTAAAGAACAAAAGCCCTCGAATATTTCGAGGGCTTTTGTAAAATTGAAAATCTTTTCAAAATAATACAGCGGCAAAACTATGAAATGGCTTTCTCCTCTTTAACAGCAAGCGCCATCTTATATAATACGGTAAGAACAAAAAAGCCGGTTGCCCAGACCCCCAAGGTGATGGAAATTTCCTGAAAGCTGGGATAATATTCGGTGATCTGTTCAAGAGGATTCGGCACAAAACCGCCGATAACCAAACCAATGCCCTTATCGATCCACAGTGAAACAAACAGCAGAATACAGGCAATGGATAAGGTGGACTCCCTTTTTCTGGTGGCCGGCACCAGCAGCATGACAATAGCTATTATACCCAGGGCGGATGAGGTCCGCATCCATGGCACCAGATTGTTATAGCCGTGCAAACCAAAGAAAAGATAATCCAGGGTATGCATGTGCCCGGGAATATTGCTGTAGTATGAAGTAAAAAACTCAAGAAGGACAAAAAACACATTAATTAATGCGGCGTAAACAATTATGGTAACAAGTTTTTGAATAGCCTCCTGACCGGCGTCAAACTTGGAAACCCGCTTGATGATCAGACAAAGGAGGATCAGCAGGGCGGGCCCGGCGGCAAAGGCCGAAGCCAGGAAACGCGGCGCCATAATAGCGGTTAACCAGAAATGGCGGGCCGGCAGACCGGCATACAAAAAGGCGGTTACCGTATGGATACTGACTGCCCACGGAATGGAAATGTAGATAAACGGTTTTATCCATTTCGGCGGGGGCACGTCCATCTTCTCAGCCTTCAAAACCACCCAGCCGCAAAGAACATTGAGAAAGAGATAGACGTTTAAGACTATCATGTCCCAGAAAAGGATGGAGTTCGGCGTTGGGTGCAGCAAAACATTCAAAAGCCGCAGAGGTTGGCCCAGGTCCACAACGATAAACAGCAGGCACATGATCACGGAAGCAACGGCCAGAAATTCGCCCAGGATAGTGATCTTGCCGAATGTCTTATAATTATGCAGATAATACGGCAACACAACCATTACACCCGAGGCGGCGACCCCAACCAGGAATGTAAATTGCGCGATATAAAGCCCCCAGGAAACATCCCGGCTCATACCGGTTATTCCAAGACCATAATTAAACTGCTGCACATAACTTATTACGCCCAATCCCATAATTGCCAGGAGAAAGGCTATCCAGCACCGATATTTATTGTTTCCGATAAGGGCTTTCTCGATCATGTCTACCTCACACTATGAAGAATAACGATGGCTTTGTCCCTAATTCAGGTTTGCGTTGAATCGTAAATTGCGAACGCAGCACCTTTCTTATTTCAGAATCAGGATCGTTTAAGTCCCCGAAAACAAGGGCTTTGGTGTTACCGCAGGCCTCCACGCAGGCCGGCTGCAGACCTTTGGCGAGCCGCTCCGCGCAGAAATTACACTTTTCAACAACACCACGCATCCTGGTCGGGAATTCAGGGTTTCTTTGGGCGATAAAAGGCCGGCCGTTTTCATCTTTGCCGCGCGGGTCGCGCCAATTAAAGCTTCTGGCGCCGTAAGGACAGGCGGCCATACAGAAACGGCAGCCGATGCACCGGTGAAAATCCATCACCACGATACCGTCTTTGTTTTTAAAGGTCGCCTTGGTGGGGCAAACCCGAACACAGGGCGGATTGTCACAGTGATTGCACATGACAACCACCTTGCTGTGTTCCAGTTTTTCGTTACGGTAATATTGGCTGTGGTTGGGAAAGGCCTCTTCGTAATCGGCTTCCCAAATCCACTTTATTTCGTCTTTCGGGTTACCGAAATTCGGCACGTTATGGACGTAATGGCAAGCCCTGATGCAACTTTGCGCCAAGCTCTTATATCTATTAAACTTCCTGGTATCAACAACCATTCCATATCGTTTGCCCGCTGCTTTCAACTCATCCCGCGGTTCGGCGCCGTGCTGCGCATCAGGCGCCGAGGCTTGCGCGTCTCCTTGAAACAGCATATTAACGGCAGCGGGCGCCCCAACTCCGGCAATAGCCGTTAAGCCTGCTATTTTTAAGAAATTTCTTCTCTTGATATCCATTACAGCATCTCCTTAGGCGAGAAATGACAATCCCAACAATAAGGTTTGACGGATGCATATTGATGGCATTCATCACAGAATTTTTTCTTGTCGGCATGGCACTTCATACAGCCGTTCATCAGGCTTTTTTCATATTCAATGCCGGCCACGGGAATCTTTTCCCTTTTGCCCTCCCGCAAGACTTCATCTCGCCATTGATTCAACAACTGCATATGTGACGTCCGCATAAACTGAACAGGCCTCACACACTCCTTAACCCCAACCGGCTTTTCAGGATTAGGTATGTTACCGGCATCTCCCGAGCTAGACCAAATCGGAAACGTCATCAGGCCGACAAAGATGATTAGCCCCGGGATGATTTTCCCTCCATCATACATCTGTATCACCCTCCATTTCGAGTGCTTCAAAGCGAAGACCTGTTTCTCTCTCTTTTTCTCCCTCCATTATTAAGGCGTTACCGACCAATTCGGAAACGCCGCATACGCCGACATCAGGATTCCAATATTCCATCAGAGACGAAAGCGTGGCCCTGTCGATGGCGCAGACACAGGAAAGAGTATTAACGCCATGCTTGTCGCGCACATGCTTGACGGCATTGGCGCGCGGCAGTCCACCGCGCATCCTTAACTCCATAATTTCACCGGTATTGAGTCCGGTGCCGCTCCCGCAGCAGTAAGTCTGCTCGCGGATAGTGTTTTCGGGCATCTCATAAAAATTATTACAGACGTTCCGTAGAACATAACGTGGCTCCTCCAATAATCCCATGGCGCGGGCGGGATTGCATGAATCATGGAAGGTCACGACGCGGTGATTGTTACGGCGTGGATCCAGTTTCAATTTGTTATGCTTGATGAGATCGGCTGTAAACTCGCTGATATGGACCATTTTGGTTGCGGCCGCATTTTCAAACCGGGTGCCGGTAATTGGCGACACCGGCACCTCCAGGAAATCGGCAGGCCCGTTCATGGTGTCCATATACTGATGCACGACCCGCCACATATGGCCGCATTCACCGCCCAGTATCCATTTGACCCCCAGTCTTTTCGCTTCGGCATACATCTTGCCGTTCAGCTTCTTCATCATTTCGTTGGAGGTAAACAGACCGAAGTTGCCGCCCTCGGAAGCATAAGTGCTGAAGGTATAATCCAGGCCGAGATGCTCAAACAGCAGCAGATATCCCATACAGGTATAAATTCCCGGCTCGGCAAAGACATCCGCCGACGGCGTAATAAACAGAATCTCCGCGCCCTTCCTGTTCCATGACGGGTTAATTTTGACGCCGGTAATCTCCTCGATATCATCGCAGAGATATTCGACGTTTTCCTTGAGGGTATGCGGCTGCAAACCCATATGATTGCCGGTGCGATTGGAGTTGGCGGCCGGCTCGAGAATCCAGTTAATGCCGACCCCGACGAGATGGAGAAGTTCACGGGCCATCATCGTTATCTCGGCCGTATCTATGCCGTATGGACAAAACACGGAACATCGACGGCATTCCGTGCATTGATAGAAATACATGAACCACTCCTTCAAAACCTCAAAGGTCATTTCCCGACCGCCCGCTATCTTGCCCAATATCTTGCCGGCGGTGGTGAAATCATTCCGATAAACCGACCGGAGCAGCTCTGCCCGCAAAACCGGCATGTTTCTCGGATCACCAGTACCCAGGAAAAAATGACACTTATCGGCGCAGGCGCCGCAACGCACACAGCAATCCATAAAAATCTTAAAAGAACGAAATTTATCAAGCCGTTCCCGCATGCCCTTCAGGATAATCTCCTGCCAGTTATCGGGGAGTTTCCAATCGTCGCTTTCAACCTGCCATTCCCGCGGATTGGGAAATTTGTGGTACTCGACCATGCTCTTTTTAGCTGGGTAGCAATAATTGCCCGGCTTAAAAGTCACCGGGCTATCCATCCACTCCTTGGTGGGGATGGCTCCCGTCATCAGGGAAGGATCTTTTGCTACACTGATACCTAATTCGTCTGCTTTCGGTTCTGCCATTTTTTTATTCCTTCTCAGCTGGTGTTTCGGCTTCCGTTGCTACTGATAATTGCTTCTCGACCGGTATTCCGGCTTCAACCATGAGTTCTCTGAACTCGTCTTCGTAACTCGCGTAAGCATGCGGCTTAATGGCGGGATCGTTCCACGGATTTATATGCCGCACCATCCGGCTGTTATTCGGCATGTTTCTTGTGGGGCTGAGGAAAACTCCCCCCAGATGCATAAGCTTACTGAAGGGGAAATAAACCATAAGAGAACAGACCAGAAACAGATGAACGAAAAATATCGAGCTGATCTCGCCCGGAATAGATGGTGAAAAGGTAACCAGCCCCATGGCCAGCTGTTTGATATTTACCACATCCACCCTGAGAAAATAACGCATCAGAATACCGGTGAGCGCAATGGTAAAAATCAGAAAAAGCGGAAAATAATCAGCCGGCTGCGAAATGTACCTGACCTGCGGTAAAAGAACACGCCGCAGAAAGAGGAAGGTAATGGCCAACAGAATAAGCGCATCGGTCTGATACAATGTTGGCGCGCCAACCTGAAATATTCCGTCAAAAAATTCCAGCGGCGCCACAAAACCAACGATAGGGTTGGTAAACAACCGCATATGCCGTAAAAAAATCACCAGGAAACTATAGTGAAAAAGCAGGCCGACCAGCCACAACCATTTTGTGTCGCCATAGACCAGCTTGGGGCCTTCATTAATCCGTGCCTTCGTGTTTCTGAACAACGAACGAAAAAGAAAAATCTCCAACACCATCCTGCCGATAACCCCCAGCGTACCGGAGGGACACTCAAGCTTATTCCGCTTGATCCATGGCAAGGATAAGCCCTGCCCGCAGGTGGTGGGAATACTAAACGGCACCGGCGACTTGGCCCACTGAAGCACCCGGTAGACAAAGCCGCCGAGAAACAGGGCAAACGCCAGATAGGGAATCACGACACCGAATAGATATTGCAGACCCGGCGCCTGCGCACCGAGAAAGCTGATAACCACCAAGGCAATTACTGCAAGGAATGCAACTCTCATTTATCTTTACCTCGCTTCATGATGAACTGTGAACGTTACTATCTTTAGCCGTCGACCCTTTTAGGCTCTTCTTAAAAATTGCCGAGGGACACTTAGCGCCATCCGTCAAAATAGATGAACCGCTTTCCAACTCTTTTATTCTTATCTTAAAAAGACGTTCCCGGCTTGCCATATAAAGATCAAAGCCCAGCAGAGCCAGTTCGTCTATTCTGGCGGCAATTTCTCTCATCCTTGCCTGATTCGACGAATCTTCAGTCATTTTTGACAAAGCCTCGCCGAGCAATTTTTTCAGCCCAAACAAAAATGACACCGCCCGGGATGGAGAAAAATTCTGGACCGCTCTAATTTTTATAATGCTTTCAAGAGAATCTCTGGCGGCCAGAATTTCAGATTGACCAATAATTACCGAAAAAATATTGCGAAGCCCATCCGTAACAACCGAGCCGACCGGATTTGCAAAACGATTTTTTTGTTTTTTGAAAAACGTGGATTCCTCATACGTGTTCAGTACTTGGTCAATCCACAGGCCAATAATTTCGGCTTTTTTTTCCAAAAGCATTTTTTCGATGGTCATAAACGTCCTGATGCCAAAAAGCACTTAGCAAAAACTTTTATACATCTACTTGGTAGCAGTGAGGAAAAATTCCTATCATGTTTAAGATCATTTTTCAACAAGAAAAAATTCCCGGTGATTCTTTCTTTAAAGTTTTGTCCGCCGTTTCCGTCCACGATTATTGCGATCGGACTTATAATTCAAACTCCATGCCCTCGCGGGCGAATAAGACTTTTGTTGCCCAGGCATTGCCCGGCTTACAATAAAGCTCGGCAAGTTCATCTATCTGTGCATCGGTCCGCACGGGGTCATAGTGAAACAAAGCCAAAAGCTTTACCCCGGCGCGATTGGCAGCGGCGACCACATGCTCGATGCTGGAATGTCCCCAGCCCAGCCGGGAGGCTTCATATTCCGCCTGGGTATATTGCGCGTCATGAACGAGCAGATCGGCGCCGGCAAAAAAATTTTCCACGACCGCATTTTGCTCGGCGGCAACTATTTCTCCCTGTTTGGCCATGCTTTCATCATATGCCGGGTCGCCAGGGTCGGCGCAAAACAGATTGCGGAATGGTTCGGTGTCATAGGAGGTGCAGAAAACTTTTCCCTGATATTCAAAACGGAAGCCGAAACACAAGATGGGGTGATTAAGGTACTTGGTAATAAGAGTAATTCCGTCGCCCAGATCAAAACGCCCTTCCTGTAGGTGTATATACTCTATGTCGGCAGCCAGTTCGGTTTCTCGCACGGGAAAATAACGGTATGCCAGTTGGCCGCCGACTATATCCTCGAGGCGATCTTCGCCATAAGTAACCGGCCCGTAAACTTTTAAGGAGGTGCCCGGAATATAAATCGGCGCAAAAAAAGGAAAGCCCATAATATGGTCCCAATGCGTATGACTGATAAAAAGTTCCGTCTTAATAGAATGCCGGGGCAGATCATGGGCCACCATAAAATTACCAAGCTCCCTGATACCGGAGCCCGCATCAATAATAAGTACCCGGTGTCGCTCTTTAATCCGCAGCTCGATACAGGGGGTGTTGCCGCCGTATTTCACGGTGCGCGGCCCCGGACAGGGGATAGAACCCCGCACACCCCAAAATTTTATCATCATTGCATCATGCCTCACTGCTGACTTGCAAAAAAACGCGGGCGTTTTCTATCTCTTCTTGAACCATGTTTTTCAACATCGCGATGGCCGACCAACTGATATCCAGCATTGTCAAGACCTCTGTTTCAAGCGCGGTTTCTTGATAAACGTCGCCAGCGGAACCGATTTCGAATTTATTGGCAAAAATATCAGCTAAGGCCACAATAGCAACCAGTTTTCTGCTATCTTCCGATGCCGCCGCCGGTTGATGGTGCCGGCCGAGCGAGGCCTGGAGAGTATCAGGAAGGCGCCATTTTTCGGCAATCATTTGCCCCACCAGCAGATGATTAAGACCGATAACCTTTGTTTCAGCCTCGTGAAGCGTATACCGCTCACGGCTGACCAACTCCAGCACCCGGCTGTATTTGTCGGCAAAACAACGACTCAAGGGAATTTTGCCGATATCATGCAACAAGCCGGCCACGAAATATTCTTCAAGATCCAGCTTCGGGATGCCTAAACTAGCGGCAATGGCCTTGGCCGTGACCCCCACACCCAACGAGTGCGTCCAGAAAAAATCGATCGGCAGATGTTGAAATGATTCCTCCCGGCCAATGCTGCCGAGTACCGCCGTACTCAAGGCCAAATTTTTAACGGTATTAAGACCCAGCATGATAATGGCGCGGGTAAGAGAAATAACTCGGTTGGGAAGGGAATAGTATGCGGAGTTGATCAGTTTTAATACTTGGCCGGTTAGTACCGGATCGAGAGAAATTATCTGATTGAGATCATTGGGTGAAGTGTCGGGTTTATCACAGATCTCCAAAACCTTTGTAACGGTTAGCGACAGACTGGGCATCCGGTCGATATTAGCCTGGATCTGCTTGAAACTTTGCTCGTTAACTGTCGGAATTTCGTTCATTAATATGACGCCCTCTCCATTTTTTCAGGACATCATAATAATAACGTCGTAAAAAGTCACCCCTGACTTTTTGCTCCCGTGTTTTTCATTTTTCAACAACCGTGCTTAATTAAAAAATCCCGGATAACTTCGTGCATGATATCAATCTGATCCCGGCCGGTCTCATTAATCAGCACCCAGGTACACCGGTGAAACGCCCGATAAAGATCGGCCCTGACCTTGAATTGCAGGACTTCCAATTTTTCAGCGGCGCCGGACGCCGCCTCGCTGTTTTTTGACCGTTGCGACATTACCTATCGGGGTGTTAAACAATCCTGCCTCATTACCAAGGCTATCAGACAGCCCCCTCGCTACGGTTAAAGGCTACGGCTTCCGTATATTTTACCCCGGAACCGCCAAATATATCAAGGGCGCTGCCTATTGTAAAATCCAACCGCCCGCCCGCCAGTTCTTTTATCCTATAGATCTCCGCAAGATCTTTGACGCCGCCCGCATACGTCGTGGGAATCGTTGTCCACACGCCGAGGCTTTGCACCAGGTCTTCGGCAATACCGGCGCATTTCCCTTCAACATCAGCGGCATGAATCAAAAATTCGGCACAGTAATCTGCAAAAAGAGCTAACGTCGCCGGGTTGATTTCGACGTCGGTAAACCTTTGCCACCGATCGGTAACCACAAAGTAGGCATTGCCTTTTTTCCGGCAGCTGAGATCGATTACCAGTCTGTCCCGCCCCACGGCCCGCCGCATTTCCCGCAGCCGTTCCATATCCACCCTGCCGTCCTTGAACACATAGGACGTGACAATAACCGCCGCCGCGCCCTGTTCCAGCCAGTAGGACGCATTCGCCGCCGTTATGCCGCCGCCGGCATGCAGCCCCCCGGGAAAAGCCCGGAAAGCAGCGGCCGCCGCCTCTTCATTGCCTGGGCCGAGCATAATAACATGGCCGCCGGTCAGGCCGTCTCTCTTATACATCTCGGCATAATATGAGGATGAGCGGTCGGCCACAAAATTGGTTTTAAGCCGACGGGGAAGATCCTCTTGCAGGGATGAACCGACAATCTGCTTGACCTTGCCGTTATGCAGGTCTATGCAGGGCCTGAATTTCATATTGCGTAAAAATCAGGCCTCTTTAACCATCAGCGTCGAAGGCTCCATAAACAGAGTCTTGTCTTGCGCGCCGCAACCGGCGGCAGCCTTGATCGTGTTGAGCTTGATCCGACTCTCTTCCGTCTGCAACAATATGACGGTTTCAAACAAATCTTCCACGTCATGGCACGGCGCCGGCACCCCGCACTCGCCGACCCGGTTATCACCGCGATGACACAGGGCCGTAAACCAGACGTGCAGATTCATGACCTGCATCAAGTCCCTTATATCGCCCAACGCGTCCCGATCGGCGCCGGTGAAATCAAAGCCATCCACAACAATACAATCAGGCCTGAAGATATTCTGGTAAACCAGATCGTTCAATCTTTCCTCCAGTTTCGGCCGACTGAAAGATGATTCCTTAAAGGTCATGATCATACGGTGGCGTATAAGCGTCTCGTGAATTTCCGAGGCGTTTTCATGCTGCCCCGCCGTGAGAAAATTAAAAATGTCATCATACCACACCTTGGTTTTTTCAAGCTTCTCACCAACGCTGACATGCAGCACGTTGAGGCCGCGCAGCATATTGATCATGGCGATCTGTACCAACAGGGCCGTCTTGCCCAAGCCGGCCCTGGCCATTATCAGCCCCATTCCGCCGGCGGCAACTTCTGCTTTTGACGGCGCACAGAAAAACCGCAAGGGATTTTTCTCGACCATATCCTCTTTTAACATAGCACTTCTCCTACGCTGAGATAAATCTCCTCTCAGAATTGTAACTGTTCAGCTGCACCCCATTTCCGTCCGTTTCGCCCTCCTCACGTACAGGGAGTACGCATCGGAGGTCGAAACGAACGAACCTGGGGCACATCTAAACAGTTACGGTTACGAGTTTAGGATAATTTGTTGCCTTTGCTGAATAGTTACTCAGAATTTTTATAAATCTATATGGTTAACTTTTTTTCTTTTTTTCGTTCTGATAAGCCAGAATCAATTCATCTCTAACCGCTTTAGGCACCTGCTTATAGTTGGCGATCTCCATGGTGAATTCCGCCTTCCCTTGTGTCAGGGAACGAAGCGTTGTGGAATAACCGAACATCTCGGCCAAGGGAACCTCGGCTTCGATAACCGTATAATCACCCTCTTCGTTGGTACCCACAATAATACCGCGTCGCTGATTAATACTACCCATCACGGCCCCCTGAAATTCGGAGGGACCCTCCACCGCCACCTTCATTACCGGCTCCATCAATACCGGTTTTGCTTTTTGAAAGCCCTCTTTAAAGGCGCCGGCCGCCGCAAGCTGAAAGGCCACGTCTGATGAATCCACGGCATGATAGGCGCCGTCATTGATTACCGCCCGTATTCCGGTCACCTGGGCGCCGATCAAAGGCCCTTTGCGGAGCCCCTTGCGTAGGCCCTTATCGCACGAGGAAATAAATTCCCGCGGAATAACCCCCCCAACGATTTTATCGACAAATTCGTAATCTCCTTCTTCAAAGGGCTCCATATATCCGGCAACCCGGCCGAACTGACCGGAACCGCCTGTTTGTTTTTTGTGGGTATAATTAAATTCAGCGCGTTGCGTAATGGTTTCACGATAAGCCACCTGCGGTTGCCCAACGGTCACATCCGCATTGTATTCCCGCTTCATCCGTTCGATATATACTTCAAGGTGCAATTCACCCATGCCGGAAATAATGGTCTCGTTTGTCTCGTGATCAACATATGTTCTAAAGGTTGGGTCTTCTTTGGCAAACCGCCCCAGCGCCTTGGACATATTGACCTGCGCCTTGTTATCCTTCGGGATGATGGCCAGGGAAATTACCGGTTCCGGCACATGCATGGAACTCATGGAGCAGGAGATGTCGCTTGAGGTAAACG
>CAYWUR010000006.1:0-16895 GCA_964460745.1 uncultured Desulfobulbia bacterium
TTTGCATTTGTTCCCCTTCAAATCCTGCCAAACACTGCAAGACCTCGCTCTTTCCGTAACGGGGGACCGGCCGTTCAGAGACAATTTCCCCTTCCGGATCAAGAGTGGTGGTCTCTACGCCTAATTTAAGAGTGGCCTCGTATTCCTTTTCACCCCCCATAAGTTGAGGAATAATTTTAGTCGCCGGTCGGCCGGCGCATATAACCAACAAACCGGTAGCAAAAGGGTCCAACGTGCCGGCATGACCGACTTTTTTTATACGCAAGGCGCGGCGCACCTGTTGCACCATTCTGAAGGATGTAGAGCCGGTTGGTTTGTCAACAAGAAAAACCCCTGCTTCTATTGCCTGATCAGATACCGGGGAATCGCCCCTTTCCGCAAATCTGTTTTTAGCCAAGTCAGCCATTATTCGATCAGCAAAGACCGTTAGTCGACAATTTTCACGAGTTCCTGTAACAATTCTTCCCGCACTTTTATCATGGCGCTGTTATTAAGCCGAAAACCGGCGGCATTCCTATGCCCTCCCCCGCCAAACTTGTTGGCGACCTGCGAAACATCACCATTACCCTTGGAACGTAGACTCACTGAAAGGCGGTTGTCTTCCACCTCCTTAAAGAAGGCTACCACGTTAACGGAACTCAAGGCCCGCGGGAAATTGATAAAATCTTCTGTATCCTCTTTGGTGGCGCCGGTACTGGCAAACATTTCCCGCGTGGCGGTAATTAGCGCAATCCTGTTATCCGCATAAAGTTCCAGGGTGGCTAGTACCGACTCCAGCAGGTGCAGCCGATTTACAGTATAATTGTCAAAGAGTTTGTCAGCCACTTCCGACGCCCTCACCCCCTTGGCAATCAACTCGCCGGCCACCTCGAAAGTATGAGCGGACGTCGACTCATATTTAAATGAACCGGAATCGGAAACAATGGCCGAATACAAGCAGTAGGCGGCATCGTATGAAACCTCTGCCGCAAGAGCTACAGCCAGATCGTAAACCATTTCGGCAGTCGAGGACCGATGCGGTTCAACCCACCTGAGATCGCCAAAATTCTTATGGCCGGCGTGATGATCAATGACCATAAAAGGATGCATTTTGAGAAGAAAATCCATCTCCCGGCCAAGCCGGTAACGATCACCGCAGTCCAAGGCGATCGCGCAGTCCAAGGCGCCAAGATCGGGCAAGTGTGTATTGAGCCGCTCACATCCCGGCATGAAGTCATAAATATGCGAAACCCGTTCTTCAGCGTACAGGAAAACCTCCTTCCCCAAGTTTTCCAAAATATTGCCTAGGGCAAGCTGGGAGCCAAGCGCGTCGCCGTCAGGATAAACATGTGTGGCAATCAGAATGCTGGTTTTATCACTTAAGGTCTTAATAATCTTGTTCATGGGGGTCATTGTCACCGACATCGAGCTCACCAAGCAGTTTTTCCAATTCTTCCTGCCTTACTAAGGAATCATCATATATAAAATCCAATTGCGGCGTAAAACGCAAGTTTAGCTCCTTGGCCAGATAACTGCGGATATATCCTTTCGCGCTGGCTAAACCGGCCCCGGCATCCGTGGTCTGCCGCGCATCCCCAAAAACACTGTAATAGATCTTCGCCAGCTTGAGATCGTTGCTCATGACGACCTTGGTGACGGTGACATTCATGAGCCGAGGATCTTTTATTTTACGCAACAACAGAAGGGATATTTCATTTTTAATTACATCACCCACCTGTCGCGGACGTTTTTTCCCTCTAATGCCTGGCGCTACAGGGGAAAAATCAAATAATTTGCGCTTCCTTGTCATAAATACGGCCGCCCGGCCTTAAATTAAAAACAGCAAAAGTACTCCCCCGCCGTTTATTGATCGCCACGGGGAACCCCGGTTGAGCTGGACCGCAGGAACTTCCTGCTTTATAGCGTTGCGGCCACCTCATCTATCAAAAAAGCCTCCAGCACGTCGCCGACCTTGATGTCATTAAAATTTTCCACGCTGATACCGCATTCGTAGCCGCTGCTAACTTCCTTGACATCATCCTTAAATCGTTTAAGGGAGGCGAGAAGGCCGGTATAAACTACTATGCCATCTCTTAATACGCGCACGTGAGAATTCCTCTCCACCTTGCCGTCTAACACATAACAGCCGGCGATAGTGCCGACCTTCGGCGCACGGAAGGTCTTTCTGACCTCCACTGAACCAATGACCCTTTCTTCATAAGATGGCTCCAGAAGACCGACCATGGCCTTCTGAATGTCATCCAAGGCATTATAAATGACATCATAGGAACGAATATCAACTTTTTCCCTTTCAGCCAAATTCTTCACCTTGACGGCCGGCCGGACATTAAAACCGAGAATAATCGCATCCGAGGCGGAGGCCAAGAGGACATCCGACTCGGTTATTGTCCCTGTCCCCTCATGCAACACCCTGACCTTGATTGCATCGGTACTTAGTTTTTCCGCTGCGTGACCGAAGGCCTCAAGTGTGCCCTGCACATCCGCCCGTAAAACGACGCGCAATTCTTTAGCCTCGCCATCCTGCATCTGCGCGAACAATTTGTCCAGTGACAGCTTGGAGATAGCGGCCAGTTCAATCTCCCGGGCTTTGAGTTGCCTGGAAGCACTCACGCTTTTGGCCATTTTCTCATCCGGGACGACGATAAATTCATCGCCGGCCTGCGGTACACCGCTCAAGCCTTGCACTTCAACCGGTATGGCGGGTCCGGCCACCTTAACCTGTTCGCCATGGTCGTTTGTCAAGGATCGGACCTTGCCATAAAATTGACCGACCACAAAGTATTCGCCGGTCTGCAAGGTGCCCTCCTGAACCAAAACCGTGGCTACCGCCCCCCGTCCTTTATTAAGTTCCGCTTCTATTACCCGCCCACGGGCCTTACGTTTCGGGTCTGCTTTCAGTTCCAGAATTTCCGCCTGCAACTGAATATTATCCAACAACTCCTGGATGCCGGTATTTTTTTTGGCTGAGGTTTCGCAATAAATAGTCTGGCCGCCCCATTCCTCGGGAATCAAGCCAAGTTCAGCCAGTTCCCTCTGTACACGGGTCGGATCGGCGTTGGGCTTATCAATTTTGTTGATTGCGACCACGATAGGAACCTTGGCGGCCAAAGCATGGTTAATGGCCTCTTTGGTCTGATCCATGACACCGTCATCAGCTGCCACCACCAAGACAACGATATCCGTTACCTGGGCGCCACGAGCCCGCATTTCAGTAAAAGCGGCATGTCCCGGCGTATCGAGAAAAACCACGTCGCCATTATTGGACCGCACATAATAGGCGCCGATATGTTGCGTAATTCCACCAGCTTCGCCCAAGGCCACATCAGTTTTACGGATAGCGTCCAGGATTGAGGTCTTGCCATGATCGACATGCCCCATTACCGTCACTACCGGCGGGCGAGGTAAAGGTTCTCCTCCCGCCTCCTGCTCTTCCAGGCTTAAAACATGTAATTCTTCCGTAAGCCTCTGTTCCACCTCAAAGCCAAAATCAGCCGCGACAATGGTGGCAGTATCTATATCCAAGGCATGGTTTACGGTCGCCATAAAATCCAGGTCCATCAGCCTTTTAATTACCGCATTCGCCTTAATCCCCATCCGACGGGCCAAGTCGCCCACCGTTATGGTTTCATAAATCCTGATCCTTTTTTTGATGGCTTTAGCCTCGGCGGCAGGCGGCTGCGGTTCATGCCTGGTTTTCTTGGAAGAAGGAGAACGAAATCTGACGCCGGCCTTTTCGAAATCCCCCCCCCTTCGCCCTTTCCGTTTGCCGGTCGGCGAGATTTTTTTGCCGCGAGTCTTATTCCAGGCATCGGGCTTGAACTGCACCATCCTCCTGCCTTTCTTTTTACCTTTGGCAACCGGTTTCTCGGTCGCAGCAACACCGAGATCACCCCTTTTGCCTGGTCCGCCAGGGCCGACGCCCCGTTTGCTTGGAGCGGCCGGCGGTTTAACCAATTTAGGCTTAGGCGTTGGCTCCTCTATCTTAATAGCCGCCTTTTTGATTATCCGGGCAAGCCCCGTACGAGGTTTGGCTTTCTGCTGCACATCTTGAGGAGCCGCGCTTTTAGACGCTTTGACCTCCGCTTCAGACGCAACAATATCCGGCGGTCGCTGTTCTTCGTCGGCAGCACCCTCAGCTACGACCGGCTCTTCCGCGGGCGCAGGCAAAACTTCTTTCTCACGGTCAGACTCGGCGACTTCCGCGACTTTTTCTACAACTGCTTCTTTTTCCCCCGCCGCCGGCTTGGTTAATTCTGTTTCAGCAACCGGCGCTTCGACCGCCGGTGAAACCGAAGGAGGAGATACCGGTTCACGACGAACGGTTTTTGTTCTTCGCCGGATAACGGTGGCTCCACCTTTGCCGCTAATCCGCTTTTCAACAACTTCTGTTTTGGTCAGCCCCAAGACCTTGCGACGAATTTCCTCGGCCGTGTCATCATCCACCGTTGAGCTGTGACTCTTTATATTATAGCCAAGATCAATAAGCTTGTCGGCTAAGGTGCTGCTTGCCATATCAGCTTCTTTGGCTAAATCGTAAATCCTGATCCTGCTCATTCCATACTCCTAAGTATTCCCTTCCTCTCATTTACAGCAACCGGTTCCTAGGAACCTGCACGATTCTCAAAGTCCGACCGGCTCCTAGTCCCCCTTGTCAGGCGAGTTGGTACTGCCCACTTTCTGACGGATATCTACGGCTGTTTCTTGATCGACCGCTGAAAGATAACTCTTTATATTGTAGCCTAGGCCCATAAGCATGTCAGCCAAAACCTTGCTTTCCATCCCCATTTCCTTGGCCAACTCATAAATTTTTATTTTGCCGACTGCATGTTCCTCTTCTGGCGACGCCGTCTCCTGCTGTTCCGCCTCTTTATTTTCTGTTGCGTCATCCGGCGTTTCGTCCGCCAATTTTTTTTTCGCGGCCTCGACAATCTGCTCCGCAAGTTCCGCCTCTATGCCAACAAGGCCTTCGATCTCTTGAGGGGATACGTCAGCCAGCTCCTTAGCCGACAGGACCCCCTTGTCAAACAAATTATCCGCCAATGCTTCAGTCATGCCTTCCAGGCCAATTAACGATTGGTAACCATTCTCTTCTTGTTTGGCATAGCGCTGCTCACTCTTGACATCGATACGCCAACCCATCAAAAGACCGGCCAAGCGAACATTTTGTCCCTGACGACCAATAGCTAAGGAGAGTTGATCATCAGGCACAACCACGGCAAGAGACTTCTTTCCCTCCTCAACAATAACCATGGACACCTGCGCGGGGGCAAGCGCGTTAGAGACATATCTGGCCGGATCCGGATTCCAGGGAACAATATCTATTCTTTCTCCTTGGAGTTCCTGCACAACATTCTGGACGCGAGAACCTTTTATGCCGACACAGGCGCCAACAGGGTCAACATCTGATTCTGAAGAGGACACCGCAATTTTTGCGCGAAACCCCGGCTCACGGCTGACCCCTATTATCTTGACTATGCCCTCCGCTATTTCAGGGACTTCCAGGGCAAACAATTTGGCAAGAAAATCATTATTGGTCCGACTTAATACTATCTGCTGCGCTTTTGTGTTCTCGCGCACATCAAGGATATAAGCCCGGATTCGATCGCCTTGCCGGAAAGATCTTTTGGGAATCTGTTCGTCACGCGGCAGAATGGCGTCCGTCCGGCCAAGATTGATGATCATATTGCCGCGTTCGAACCTCTGAACGATGCCGTTAACTATCTCGCCCTTACGATTCTTATACATATCGTATATTACATCGCGCTCCGCATCCTTCATTTTCTGGATAATGACCTGCTTGGCTGATTGAGCGGCAATTCTGCCCAAGCCGGAAATATTTTCCATTTTGGAACCCAATTCATCGCCCATCTGAACTTCAGGATCAAGAGACAGGGCCTCTTCCAGATGAATTTCCCTTTGTTCGTCACCGACCTCTTCTACAACAGTACGAAATTGAAAAATTTCCACCTCGCCAAGGTCGTCATTATAACGGACTTCAAGATCACGCCGGCTGCCGAATTTTTTCCTGGCCGCAGCGCGAACGGCTTCCTCTATTGCTTCTACAAGCAACGCCCGGTCAATTCCTTTATCCCTGCTGATCTGATCGATAATTCGCTTTAAATCCGATAGCATCTCTCACGCTCCAAATATTGATATCTTCGTAACAATTCCGATCTGCCGCGTCGTAGCGCATTTTTGGAGTCTGCGCTTACCTGTTCGTTCGGCATACCATATGTATGGCCTTACTCTCAAAAATTAATCTCCAGCCTTGCCTTGGCAATACCGGTTAACGGCACCTCAACAACGCCCTGCTCGGTGGCCAGAGAAAGCATGCCGCTTTCAATATGGTCAATAATCCCCACCAGAACTTGCTGGTTGCCGCTTGACTCTTTCATTGTTATCTTAACCGGCTTGCCCGAGTAACGCCGGAAATCCCTTTCCGTTTTCAGAGGACGATCCAGGCCCGGGGATGACACTTCCAGACGGTAAGGGTGATCGATCAAGTCCTCCACATCCAGAAGATTACCGACCTCGCGGCTAACCTTGCTACAATCATCAAGGGTGACGCCCCCTTCTTTATAAATAATCAGCCTTAAAGTCCAGCCACCGGCCTCCCGGCGAAATTGCCCCTCAACCAGCTCAAGGCCAAATCCCGCCAAAAGCGGTTCCACCAGAGATGTCAAAGTATCAGTTAACATACCCTTGTCGTCTTATTCTTTTTGGTGAGACAAAATAAAAAAAGCGGGTATAAAACCCACTTTTTCTCTTCTGCGCCGGCAGACAACCGCCGACGCTATATCCTGTGCTGATTACACAAGAAAAAAACTGTTTACTTCACCAATTCCTTATGGAGCCATTATTTATATCCGCTGCTCAAAGAAATGGGGGTGGGCCCATAATTTAAAGTAAACTGCTGCTTCCGCAAAAAAAGTTGGAGCGGGCAACGGGCTTCGAACCCGCGACCCCAAGCTTGGGAAGCTTGTACTCTACCAACTGAGCTATGCCCGCTTCCTGCTATTCAGAATTGACTGATTATAATTTAATATTACTCCTTGTCAAGAAAGATCGATACTCCCTTAAAATTTGCCGCCCGGGCAACGGTTCAAAGATAATTCCGGATCAGTGCAATTCGTCGGTTCACCGGCGACACCCAGACGCAACCGCCGGGCGCCAGTTTTAGCCTGGACTAATAATTATATTTTTTTATTATAAAAACAAGCGATTATTCTTGTTATTGCCTGGAAATTTTCATTATATTCATATACGATGAAACGCTTCGCGCGTTCTCGCCTGAACCCATAACGGCAAAAATCAAGTTCCTGGTTTATCATATTGAACTTATACAACAAAAAACCGCAACGGCAACCGAGAGAGGCGCCAAAGATTAAAGGGTTGTTGTTTTGCATGCTGATGCTCGCCGGGTTGCAAGCATCAACTTTGTTTGCTTCCCCGGTGGCAATATTGCGGGAAGGCGTGAACCGTTATGCCTTGGGGCGGTATCTCGATGTCCTGGAAGACAAAAACGGCGAGCTTACTATTGAGGAGATAACCTCCCCTGAAGTTGCCGGCAGATTTGTTGCAAATCAAAAGGAAATTCTTAATTTCGGCTTTACGGAAGCAGCCTATTGGGTTGTTTTTCATCTGAAGAACAAACTGGACACGCCCCGAAGATATCTGTTGGAAGTAGGTTTTCCCCTGATCGACAAGGTTGACCTGTATATTCCCGCAACGTCGGGGGAATATACCATAAAAAAAGCCGGCGAGTTAATTCCTGTCCAACAACGGGAAATAAGGTACCACAAGCCTGTCTTTTCCCTTACGGTAAGGCCTGGCAGGGAACAGACCTTTTATATCCGCTATCAGGATAATGGGTCGGTTGCTTTTCCCCTGACGCTTTGGACGCCTGAATCCTTTGCCAGAAAAATAGCGAAAGAGCGGTTCCTCCTGGGTGTTTACTATGGCGCCATGCTTATCATGTTATTGTATAATATGATTATTTACCTGACGGTCGGGGGCAGGAGCTATCCCTACTACGTTCTATATATACTCTGCTACATAGTCTGGCAGATGTCATATAACGGTCTGGCCGGCGAATTTCTATGGCCCGATTTACCGTGGCTCACAAATCAGGCCATCCCTTTCCTCATCAGCGGCAGTATCTTTTTTGCCATACAATTTACTAAGATTTTTTTGAATACCAGAAAAAACACTCCGCGCCTGCACAAATTGCTCTCCATATTGATGGTTGGTTTTGTTCTCGTCATGGCTATTTCGTTGCAGCCGGACTATGCCGTCAGTGTTCTGCTTTCAACAATTTTAGCGGCTTTTTTTGCCGTGGTTGCCATTATCACCAGTTTCATATGTTGGAGAAATGGGTACCGACCGGCCCGCTACTTTTTCATTGCCTGGTTTGCCTTATTGCTCGGCACGGCCGTGTTGTCCTTAAAAAGCCTCGGCTTCCTGCCCAGCAATTCATTTACGGAATATGCCCTACAGGTCGGCTCCCTTCTCGAAATAATCTTGCTCTCCCTGGCACTGGCAGACCAAGTCAATATAATGAAACATGAAAAGGAGAGGGCTCAGACCAAGGCTTTAAGAATTCAACAGACCGCGAGAGAGCAGCTGGAAATTCAGGTACGGGAAAGGACGCGGTCATTACGAGAAAGCAACAGAAAGCTGAAAAGCCTGTCGGCCAAGTTGGCAAAATACCTGTCGCCGCAGATATATAATTCAATTTTTTCCGGAAAAACCGAAGTCAAATTGCAATCCCGGCGTAAATGTCTGACGATTTTCTTCTCTGATATCAAAGATTTTACCGAACTAACCGACAATATGGAGCCTGAGGCATTAACCGCCTTCTTAAATGCTTATCTGAATGAAATGTCGGCAATTACCGTGCGTTATGGCGGAACTATCGACAAGTTCATTGGCGACGCCATCATGATTTTTTTTGGCGATCCGGAAACAAGAGGAAAAAATGGGGATGCGCTGGCCTGTGTGCTTATGGCTATTGAAATGCGGGACAGACTGAAAGAATTACGAAAAAAATGGCAAGAAACTGCCGTCTTCAAGCCGGTACAGATACGAATGGGCATTAACACCGGATACTGCACGGTAGGCAACCTGGGAACGGAGGATCGCCTGGATTATACGATAATAGGCGGCCCGGTTAATCTGGCAAGCAGACTGGAAACCCTTGCGGAACCGGATCAGATTTTTATATCGGCCGCAACCCATGCCCTGATAAAAGACAAAATAGCCTGCACCGCAAAAGGCTCACTGACCGTAAAAGGCATAGCATCGCCTGTACAGGTTCATCAGGTTACAGGCCGATACGAAGACACGGATATTACTAAACCGGCAGTGATCAAGGAAGAAGGGGAAGGCTATTCAATACTGTTGGATCTTGAAAAAATGTCAGCGGCGGCAAAAGAAAGGCTTGCGGCAGCTTTAAAAAATCACCTACCGGTGTAAGCAGCGCGGAGGGTTACCGCCATGTCCTGTCATTAGCAACAGCGGCCGGCATGTAAACGGGGCCGTCTACTCAAAAGGCTGCATCACCCAAATGCCGCAAGGACAGGTATCGCGGCAAAAACCGCAGGCGATGCACTTATCGTCTGCCACGATGTATTCATAACCTACACCGGAGGCAGTTAAATCAGCAGGCACCTCGCGCCGGGAAATAGCACTTTCCGGACAAATTGTTTCGCATAGATGACAATCTCTACAGGTGCCGCAGCTCAGGCAACGCTCGGCCTCCGTCTCAAAAGATTCGCCGGCGCCGGGTTCCGGACAGTAATGTTCAAGAGTCAGACTTTTAAGGTCGATGACCCTTTCGTCAAACGGAATCCATTCTTCGCCTTTGAGAGTATTGATAATAAAATCAGCCGTAGTCTTACCGCTGCCCAAGGCATTGGTGGCTAACCCCGGCCTTTCGACATCGCCGATGGCGAAAATTTTTTCATCCGTTGTTCGGCCGGTCGCATCTGTTTTTATCCAGGAGGCGCCGCCAATAAACAGGCATTCAACCGATGCCGGCAGGAATTTCAAGGCCGGAATATCACCGATTGAGATAATAACGGTCTGGGCCGGAATAAGCTCACCGTCAGTGGTAATCAGACCGTCTTTGGTAACCTCCCCGGTCATTACCGGCCAGCGAAAAACAGCGCCCAGCGCCTCTGCGGCATCCTTCTCCTTGCCAAAGGCCAGGGGCTTCTGGATGTCAACGAGGAGGACCTGTTCAGCGCCGAGGCGATAAGCTTCGCAGGCCACATCGCAACCCACGTTGCCGGCGCCGATTATTATGACCTGCTTGCCGACTTCTACGGATTTGCCGTTCTTGGCATCCTTTAAAAAGGTTAAGGCCGGAATAACCAGATCGTTGCCCGGAAATGGAAGCCGCCGCGGTTCATGGGTGCCGACCGCCACGATAACGTACTCATATTCTTTTTTTAGCTCGGCAAATTCCTTGCTGGTCATGGCGACATTAAAGTGTATATGGATATTGGGCATCGCCATAAACCGGTCAATTTCCGCCTGCCAGACCGCCTTTGGCAAACGCTCCCAAGGTATGACCTGCGCTAATTTACCGCCCAGCACTGCCTCCTTCTCAAAAATATGGGCCTCAATGCCCGCCTGAGCCAGTTGCCAGGCAGCATTCATCCCGGCCGGTCCACCGCCGATAATCGCAACTTTTTTGCCCATCGGCGGCGCCACCGGCGGCGCCGCAACGTCTTTGGCTGAACGGCCCAGAAAGGCGACATCGATGCTTTTATCCACATTCTGCCGGGAGCAATTCTGCATACAGAGATTGGGACAGATAGCGCCGCAGACCGAGCCGGGCAGAGGCGTATGCCGCAATACCAGCTGGTAAGCCTCTTCCAACTTACCGTCCCGGATCAAACGCAGGCGATCAATAGTGGGGATATGGATCGGACAATAAAATGTACAGGGCGCGGCGGATTCACGGTTGGCCCAGTAGGGCCGCCGGCGCCGCAGATCGCCCGTCTCAATCAAACCTATGGGGCTACGGTCAAGTCCGGGCGCCAGATCGCGGAGAGGATCACCGCCAAAGGCTTTATCCCAGATTTTAGCACGGAATTCCGCCATAGGCATGGGACCGGAAAAAATCAAGGCGCGTTCCTGCGGAGTAATGGCAACAAGAAGCCGCCATTCTGCCCGAACGGAAAGGGTCGCCAACAGGTCCATTCTGTCGATCGCCGTCAAAAAACCCGGCATTTTATCCATCAGCCACTGCCATTGCGAATCATCCGGCGCAACTTCTTTTACATTCGTGCGGGAATAGGTGCCGTCCGTCTCGCCACGGAAATAAATCAAACCGCCGACCGTACCTACGCAGGGGCGGTACCCCAGAACATTTTTCGAATTTTTGGGATCAACGCCGCAGATAATACCCACACCGCCGCAGTTGAATTCCGCAAAAGTATCACCCACCGAACCCAATACCCACAACTCAGGCCGCTCATAAGCCGGATTCCACTTGGTCATCGTTAAGCCGCGGGCGCCGATGGAGCCTTTAATCATGACGCGGCCTTGCGGCATTGCATTACAGACGCCGTTCGTGGCATCGCCCAGAACAACGATATCCGCGCCGATATTGAGATAGCCGACGTCATCGGAGGCCGGACCTTCGCAAACAATCGTGCTGCCCGGCTGTCCCATACAACCCAGCCTTTGCCCAACCGGTCCTCTAACGATCAGTTTATACGGCCCTTTCGCGGGCATCAGCCGACCGCCGATATTATGTTGGCCATATGTTTCCAGAACAAGATTGTTGGCAGACTGCGCCGCCAGCTGGACCAACTCTTCGAAATCTTTAGAACTGATGCGATTACCGTCTTTGTCAATCCCTTTTATGGTGATTGTTTTTTGAGTCTTTCGAGGCACTGCGTTGCTCTCCTTGTTAAAAAGATCGAATGTAAGGGACTGAACTAACAGAGATATCTTATTTTCAAGCGATCGGCGGCCGCGTCGTCGTCGATGCCTATGGCATCCGACATGCCGATAGGCAAACTCTGGGAACGCCCTAACGGCGCCATGATTTTTTTCATTTCGGTTCTGATTGACATAAATGTTTCAGCCACCCGTTCAGCGACCTTATCAGGGTCCAACCGCCGGTAAAGTTTGGGGTTCTGGCTGGTGATTCCCTTGGGGCAAAGCCCAAGGTTGCAGACATTGCAACGGTTCTGTTCACTGCCCAGACAACCGGCGGCCGACTGCATAATGTATTTGCCGATATGAACACCGGAGGCGCCCAACATAATAAGCGCCATGCCGTTTTGGGTGACCTTACCGTTTTTTCCCACGCCACCGGCGGCGAACAGCGGGATTTCATTCTGGCGACCCTGCGCCACCAGGTCAAGATAGCATTCCCGCAGATTAGAGGCAATAGGATGGCCGGTTGCATCCATACTGACGTTATAGGCGGCGCCGGTACCGCCGTCGACGCCATCAATCAGGAGGGCGGCGGCATAGGGATTACGGACCAGATTGTTTAAAACGGCCTTGGCGGACGTGGAGCCGGATATTTTGGGATAGACCGGCACTCGGAAACCCCAGGCCATCGACAGAGACTGAATCATTTTCATAACTGATTCTTCAATGGAATAAAGGGTCTGATGCACCGGCGGCGAGGGCAGATCAACCCCCTCGGGTACGCCACGCAGCCGGGCGATAAGCTTGCTCACCTTGAACCACATAAGCAGGCCGCCGTCACCGGGCTTGGCGCCCTGGCCATATTTAATCTCAATGGCCGCCGGGTCGCACTGCATGTCCGGGATTGCCCTGATGATTTCATCCCAGCCGAAATAGCCTGAAGCGATTTGCAGGATAATATATTTCAGAAATGGACTCCTAAGCACCCAGGGCGGACAACCGCCTTCGCCGGTGGCCATGACCACCGGAATGCCTAGAACCTCATTACAGTATGCCACCCCCTGCAATAGCCCCAGCCACATGTTGGGCGACAAGGCGCCAAACGACATGGAGCCGATAATAAAGGGGAATATTTCCCTGACCGGCGGTATCCATTCACCAGTTGACTGACGGCGCAGATACTCCTCCGGCGGCAGAACACGCCCCAGCAGGGTATTAAGCTGAAATTCATGCCGACCGGCATCAAGGGCCGGATCGGTAAGCATTGAAATCCTGTTGAACATGATGCGATCAAGCAACGACTCCCGGACATTCCGACGACCGCCCCGTTTCCAGGCCTCGCCCTTATCATTATTCAAGAGCCGCACCCGGGCATCGTTGGAGTTCGGCATCGGGGCAATGGCCTCATTGGGGCAGACCTCGGCGCAGAGGCCGCAACCGATACAACGATTTGCCGCAGCCGTGCGCTGGCGTATGCCGGTAAAAACGCGATATTCGCTGCCCCGTCGTTTTCTAAGGATGTCAAGCTTGGGCAAGCGCTGTCTTCTGTAGGCCAAAAAGATCGCCTCTTTCGGACATACGGAGGTACACTTGCCGCAAAGCGTACACCGGTCTTCCCTGTGGTTAATTACCCACAGAAGATCAACCGGGGTCAGGCTGCTTGGGTTAGTGGGAATGGATCGAATTGAGACCATATCTTAAACTCCTTTCGGTCTGGAGGTACGATTATCGTGTTTTCACGCATGGGCTGAAAATCAAGGGACCGGTCCCTGTCGGGAATCATGGCATCGATGCCGCACATTTCAGAGGCCATGGCCCATTCGCCAGGCTTGCCGCCGATGATGCCGGGCCGCATCTTTTTGTGGTCCTGCACCAGGAGACAGGTCTCGTCAGGCAGGGATCCCATGACACAATTAGGACCATCGATGATAAAACGACGGCAGGCATTACGCAGACCGAGGAGAAAATCGCCTTGCGGGTGGGCTTGCAGTTCTTCCGTCTTCAGCGGGGTTATTACATGCTTATACGCCTCCAACGGCAGCCGGAGGCGGCGCACTACATAATGCAAAATATGGGCGAAGACCTCGGAGTCGCTTTGGTAGCCGACGTAACCGGGATAATGCATGCCGGTGAACCACTCCTTGATCGGCACAAAGGCGGTATTTTCGCCGTTGGTCATGGTGCCTACGCCCTGGATAAAGAAAGGATGGCAGGCATAAAGGTTGATACCATAGTTGGTGTTCTGCCTGCCCTGCGCCATAACCACTCTAGCTTTGACACGGTTGTCATGCAGCCCGAGTGCGTTACCGACAGCCAGAGGCCAGCCAACCTCCTTTATCGTTGCCACGTCGGGCCAGAAGGAAAAAACCGTGAGATCGCCGTCATGCGCTTCTCCATCCCGGCGCAGATCAAGGCGAGTCTGCATAAGTTCAAAATCAATCTGTTCTTTATCAAAACCGGCCCATGCATCCGGAGTCTTATAGACCTGCAAAAAATATTTATACCGATCTTTACTTTCGATTCCTGATAAATCCGCATCAAATTCATGATCGTATTTAAGCTTGAACCCCCTGCCTTGCATAAAGCCGTTCAAACGGTGCAAGGCCTTCTCTGTATGGGCTATACCGGATAATATTGGATCAGCGGGCCGGTAACTGAAATCGGAGAAATGCAGCCCCCTCAGGAGAAGGCCTAAACCGCTGCCGTCATATCCTTCCTGCATCGCTTCCATGGCGGTCAGGATAGTGTGGGGAGAAAATGGTTCTTTTGCAGTTTTCAATGCTAACCGGCACATTGTGTTCTCCTTGCGAATACGGACGGGTTAATAAGCTTGCAAAGTCAAGGCAATCATGCGACTTTTCTTTCACGACAGGGCGCTAGAAGTGCCACAAATCTTTTCATTATAAAATAAAACACCACAGGATGTCAAACAAAAAGGACTACGGTTATCCTGCTACGCTTCCGGGGATTCTGAACCAGCCGTCGGGGCTATTTCCCGCGCGGCAGGATGGGTATCAAAATATTAAAAGGCAACATCAGCGTTTTTTTGACCAGATTCAGAATAGCGCCGCCAACTGCTTCCGCCGGTAATATTTTTATGACAGGGTCCTTTACGTTTCCCTTGACGCCTACCGGTATTGTTACGATGGTCCCGGTTTTTCCTGTAATGGCTTTGCCCAGGAGCGGCACTTTGGTTACTATGGCATCAAGGGTTTTGAATGGAGCTATCAGAACGGTGAAGTCCGTATTCAAATCCTGTAGATTCATCTTGCCCCTGCCGAACAAATTTAAGCCCTCCCCTTTAATAACAGCCTTATCAATAATAAGATAATTATCTTTAATATCAGCATACAGGGTCATTTCCGAATAGGGAAGACCTTGGGTTGTTAAATTCGGCAAGCCGCCCGCCCTAAACAGATCCGTCAGGTTGATAACGCTGAAGATCTTGGAAAGGAGCGTCAGCCGACGAATATACCCCCTGGAAGAATGCAGCTCGACATTACCATTTTGCCATTGCCCCGGTTTGCCCTCAATGCTCATATCCAGATCAAAGGCGCCCTCAATAAGATCCTGGTCTACGCCAAGGCACGAAAACACATCCTGAAAACGCGGCAGAGGCGGGAGTTCCGTCACAACACGGAAGGACCCCGCAGAAGAGTTCTCTTCGGAATGCCAACTACCGCCCAGGTCCATGCCACAGAGTTTTGAACCGGTCAAATCAATGGCCAGCCGCCCGCGGGGATGAAAGATGATTGCCCCCCGTAAGGGGGCGCAGGTATAAAAAATCGCGTTGTTCGCAGCAGTGCCGGACGATGATTTTGGCCCCAGCGAAAATATTCCCACATTGAAGCCAAGCCGGCCGGTGATTTCCCTTGCGGGCTTCGAGATAGTTTTAAAAGACCGGCCAAAACGTGAAACAGTTTGCCATGATAGTTTTTGTGAATCAAGATCAAGATCCAATCGCAGCCGCTCTTTATCCGCGGTAATCCACCCGCTGATCGACGCCGACTCTTGCTCCAGGCTAAAAATCCCCTTCTCGATGTTAAGACGGGCCCCTTTCCCGCGCAAACGCAAATAATCTATGTCAATCGGCCCTATGCCGGTCAGCCATGGCCAGTGCAGCTTATTGATTTCCAGGTGGCCGTCAAAAACGGCGTGGTCCGAGTTCCCGGAGAGATCCAGCTTGAACGCCCCGCCCAGAGAGCCATTCAACAAAACTGAATTGTCCAGGAGCGCATTCATTGTTTTGGCGCGCAGTTCTCCTTCCCAGCTGACGGACAATTGCGCCGGATGGGTACGATCCAGGTCCAACGTCAGACGGCCCTGTTCTTCCCCGGCAAACAGGTTGAGTTTTCTGATCCGAAGCCGACCGGGCGATATTTTAAGATCAAGCTGTACGGCAGGCGCCTCTTTTTTTCCTCCTGCTCCCGCCATGATCTCGCCGTTAACCTCCGCCTCCTTTTTATTCCAGGAAACGGCGAGGTCTTTTAAAGTACACGGCAGACGCGGAAAATAGCGGGCCGGTATCCAGCCCCTTGCCCGGAGCCATTCAGCCATATCCTGCCGGACCGTACCGCTGATCACAACCGAGCCATGCCAGTTCTGTAGATTTTTATGTTTAAAAATACCCCTGACAGCAAACGGCTTCTCTTGCAGCCGCACAAGGCCTTCCGACAACACTATCTTCTCCGGGCTTATTGTGGCGGCGGCAGACGCGGTATAGACGGGAGCGGGCAACAGAGGACTGGCCCATCTGAGATCCTTAGTGCGGAGATCAAAGCGATATTTCCAACGGTCCGGCGCCGCGACCGGACCATTAAACGACACGTTTGTCAATGTCAGCGGCCCGTCAACAGAGGAAAGGGCGGCCGCTATTTCCGGCGGGATGGCAGAATTAGCGGCGAGCTCCGCATACAAGGCGCCGGCATCCATATCGGCATCCAGGCGGTCAACGTGCAGATATGACGCGGCCCCCCCCAAAGTGACCGCCCCTTGCGCGT
>CAYWUR010000007.1:0-14992 GCA_964460745.1 uncultured Desulfobulbia bacterium
CGGAGGAATCGCCCATGACCAATGCTCTCCCGAATACGTTCGGTAACCCACTCATCGCAGAGGTGTGCTATCGGGTGGGCTACATTGATTCCTGGGGCCGGGGAATTGAAAAAATCACCGATGCCTGTAGGGCGGCAGGCCTGCCTGAACCCGTCATTGAAGAAAATACAGGCGGTGTTGCGGTTGAGCTGCTGAAAACAAAAACGTCTGACGAGTTGGGTAATACCAAAGAACGCATTCTCGCAGAGATGAAAGCTAATCCAAAGATTTCAGGGACTCAATTGGCTGAACTGTTAGACATCAGTACAACGGCGGTAGAGAAAAATATAAAACAATTACGAGAAGATGGCCTGATCAATCGCATCGGCGGAACTCGCGGTCATTGGGAAGTAATAGAGAGGACTGAGTGACGAATGCTGAGTTTAACCACGGAATACACAGAACACTCCGTGTGTTCACGGAAATAGAGAGACCAATCTTCCGTGTCTTTCCGTGTCTTCCGTGGTTCAAAAATTGATGAGGTATGAGAATGGAATCTGCCAAAGGTCAGTTTCTGGTTTATCAGGCTGAAGATGGAAAACTGAAGCTGGATGTGCGCTTTGAGGATGAGTCGGTTTGGCTTTCGCAGCGTTTAATGGCGGAGCTGTTTCAGAAGGATGTCCGAACCATAAGTGAGCACATTCAAAATATTTATGATGAAGGGGAACTGGCTCCAGAGGCAACTATCCGGAAATTCCGGACAGTTCGATTAGAAGGCAGGCGTGAGGTTAAACGGTTAGTGGACTACTACAATCTGGACATGATTATTTCCGTCGGCTACAGGGTAAAAAGCCGTGTGGCCACTCGTTTCCGTATCTGGGCAACCCAACAACTTACTGAGTTCATCAGAAAGGGTTTTTTGCTGGACGATGAACGCCTGAAAAATCCGGATTTACCTTTTGATTATTTTGAAGAGCTGGAACGCCGCATTCAGGATATCCGGACATCAGAACGCCGTTTTTATCAGAAAATCACCGATATCTACGCCACCAGCATCGACTATGATCCGACGCTGGATATCAGCATTGAATTTTTCAAGACGGTTCAGAACAAAATGCACTGGGCAATCACGGGCCAGACGGCGGCTGAAATCATTCATTCCAGAGTGGATGCCGAGAAACCGAACATGGGGCTCACAAATTATCGTGGTGCTAAAGCCCGAAGACAGGATGTAACCATTGCCAAGAATTACCTGAATGAAGATGAACTGGCTGCCCTCAACAATCTGGTCGAACAATATCTGATTTTCGCACAGGGGCAGGCGATGCGCCGGATTCCCATGTACATGAGCGACTGGCTTGCAAAGCTGGATAGCTTTATGACGCTCAACGACCGGGATATTCTCACCCATGCCGGTAAAATTTCTCATGAAATAGCCAAACAACTGGCCGAAGGTGAATATAAAAAATTTCATACCGGCCGCATCGAGTCCTCAAACAGAGAACTCAGCGACTTCGACAAAGCAGTGAAGCAAATCGAATCGACCAGGAAAAAAGGAGGTAGGCATGAATAACTTCCTTCCGTGCCTTCCGCCTGCCTGTCGCGTTCGCGACGCAGACAGGTGGTTCAAAAATAAGGAGTAGTCATGTGTGATTTTGCAACCAATGAAAAACTAACAAGCCAGATCCCAGCGGTGCTACTGCTGGTGGCGATGGGCTATGAATATATCTCTCCCGAAGAGGCTTTGGCTGAGCGTCAGGGACGGTATTCAAATGTCTTATTGGAGAATATTCTGCGCAACCAGCTCAAAGAGATAAACCGCATTCGTTACAAAGGCGGTGAGTATCTCTTCAGTGAGGAGAATGTGCAGTCGGCTATCCAGAAACTGAAAAACATCAAATACGACGGACTGCTGAAGACCAACGAGGCTATTTACGATCTGATTACGCTCGGGACGGCCATGGAGCAAACCATTGAGGGTGATTCGAAAAGCTTCAATATGAACTATATCGACTGGCGCAATCCCGGTCGCAACAAGTTTCATGTGACGGTCGAATACAGTGTTGAACGGGCGCGTAGTACGGAAACCGCCCGTCCGGATATCGTTCTCTTCGTTAATGGTATTCCGTTTTGCGTGATTGAGTGTAAAGCACCGCAGATTGAAGTGGAACAGGCCGTTTCGCAGTCGATCAGAAATCAGAATGATGACTATATCCCGAAACTCTTCATCTACAGCCAGATGGTGCTGGCTCTGAATAAAAACAGCGCCATGTACGCGACAACGGGAACCGCTGCAAAATTCTGGGGGGTGTGGAAAGAGCCGGGGTTAACCACGGAAGACACGGAAAGCACGGAAAATAAAAAATTAAACAAGCTTGTGCATGATTCTCTTCGGAACGAAATTGATCCCAATACTTTTTCTGTGTCTTCCGTGTGTTCCGTGGTTGAAAAATCCCGTCTGGTCACAGAACAGGACATCGCCCTGTTTGCCTTGTGCCGTCCGGAAAGGCTCTTGGAATTGGCGTGGAAGTTTACGGTATTTGATGGGGGGATCAAAAAGATTGCCCGTTATCAGCAGTATTTCGTCATCAAGTCTACCCTGAATCGGGTAAAGCACTTTGATAGTACCAATTCCCGTAAAGGCGGTGTTATCTGGCATACCCAAGGCTCAGGAAAGTCACTGACCATGGTGATGCTGGCCCGGAACCTGGCCTTAGATCCCGAAATTTTGAATCCGCGAATTGTTCTTGTGACAGACCGTGACGACCTCGACAAGCAGCTTGGAAACACCTTTGCCGCCTGTGGCCTTGACGCAAACCGGGCAACATCAGGCAGAAACCTTCTTGAGCTGGTCGCTGAAAAGAAGTCAGGAATTATCACAACCCTTATTCACAAGTTCGACAAGGCTTACGCGATAAAGAAATACAGGTGCGAATCTCCCGATATTCTCATTCTGGTGGATGAAAGCCACCGTACCCAGTTCGGTTCCTTTTCCGCCCGGATGAGACAGATGTTTCCTCATGCCTGTTATTTGGGATTTACCGGCACGCCGCTGTTAAAGAAGGAAAAGAACAACTTCACCAAATTCGGTGAACTGGTGGAGCCCCATTATTCAATCACACAGGCCGTTGAAGATGGCGCGGTGGTTCCGCTTCTGTATGAGGGGCGGCATGTGGAGATGACACAAAACAGAGAAGCTGTTGATCTGTGGTTTGAGCGGCACACACAGGGGTTGACCAGGGAACAGCAGGCGGACCTGAAACGGAAATATGCAAGAGCAGAAATGCTGAACAAAGCCGATCAGGTCATCTACATGAGAGCTTTTGACATCAGCGAGCACTTCCGCGCGGGCTGGCAGGGCACAGGATTTAAGGCACAGCTGGTGGCCCCGAATAAAGCATCTGCGCTCAAGTACAATGCGTATCTGAATGAGATTGGTATTGTCAGTTCCGAGGTTGTTATCTCGCCGCCGGATATGCGTGAAGGCTATGAAGAGACCGATGATGAAACAACGGATGAGGTCGTAAAATTCTGGCAAAAAATGATGAAGCGCTATGGCAGTGAAGAAGAATACACCAAGCAGCTCATCAACCAGTTTAAACACGGGAGTGAACCTGAAATCCTTATTGTCGTTGATAAGCTGCTCACAGGTTTTGACGCTCCACGAAACGCGGTTCTTTATTTGTGCAGGGTGCTTAGGGAGCACACGCTGCTTCAGGCAATTGCCCGGGTCAACCGTCTCCATGAGGGTAAGGAATTCGGCTTTATCGTCGACTATGCAAGCGTCCTCGGTGAGCTGGACAAAGCGCTTACCATGTACAGCGCATTTGAAGGGTTCGATGAATCCGATCTGGTCGGAACTCTGACATCCATTAACAGCGAAATCGAAAAACTGCCCGGCCGGTATTCCGATCTTTGGGATTTATTCAAAACGGTTAAGCATTCCTACGATGAAGAGGCTTATGAAGTGCTGCTTGCCGATGATGATCTCAGAGAAGAGTTCTACGGCCGCCTTTCGGAGTTCGGGAAAACCCTTGGTATCGCACTCTCTTCCGAGAAATTCCTGACCGAAACCGATGAGAAAACCTTGTCCAGATACAAGGCAGATCTTCGGAAATTCCAGTCACTCAAAGCATCTGTCAAGCTCCGGTATGCAGAGGCTATTGACTACCGGGATTACGAGCCAAAAACCAAAAAGCTCCTGGATACACACATTCAAGCCAACGAAGTTGTTCAGCTGAATGAGCCGGTCAATATCTTTGACGACAAAATGTTTAATCAGGTCAAAGAGGAACAAGGCGTTTACCAAACCAGGAAAACCACGGCTTCAAAGGCTGATACGATTGCACACGCCACGAAAAAAGTTATTACCGAAAAAATGGATGAAGACCCAGCGTTTTATGAGAAGTTCTCAAAGCTGATCCAGCAGGCGATTGAAGCTTTCAGGGCTAAGAGGATATCCGATCTGGATTATCTGAACAAAGTCGTGGATATCCGCAACAAGGTTGTCGGCAAGGTGCATGATGACATACCAGATAAGCTCTCCGGCAATGAAGATGCCATGGCTTATTTCGGGGTGCTTGCGCCCTTTCTGGCGAGTGATGAATGCAGAATGATGAATGATGAGTTGAAAGACAACTCAGCACTCAGCACTCATAACTCAGAATTCAGCGAAGCCGCTGCCGATACAGCGCTCGCGATTCATGGCATATTGGAAAAACACAAGAAGGTTCACTTCTGGGATGATGAAGATGTTCAGAAACAGGCGGTTAACGAGATTGACGATTATCTCTATGATGAGCTCAAGACGGAAAGAGGGATCGAATTGTCGCTTGATCAAATGGATGACATCATCGAGAAGGTGCTGCAGGTGGCAAAGCACAGGAGCTATAAATAATGGAGGCATTAATCCATAACAACAAACACTCGGTTGTTTACGGCCGGAAGACCATCGGTTTCAATCTGTTGTACTGTGACAGAAAAACGATGGAAATTGCTGTGCATCCTGACAGCACGGTTGTTGTCAAAGCTCCCGTACAGTCCGATATCTCATTGATAGAAAAGAAAATAATAAAGCGGGCTCGTTGGATTCTCAAGCAGCTTCAATTTTTCAAGCAGTTTAATCCAAAGACACCTGAACGTTGTTACGTGAACGGCGAGACCCACCTGTATCTTGGGAAGCAATACCGCTTGAAGTTAGCCGAAGGAACGAAAAACTCAGTTAAATTGTCTCGCGGCTTTTTTCATATCACTTGCCGGAGCGAGCCGACTCCAAATGCTGCCAAGAAACTTTTAAACCAATGGTATTCGGAAAAGGCACAGCTTCAATTTGCGGAGAGTATGGATCGCTGCTGGCAGAAATTCAATGGTCTTGGTATTGGCCAGCCAAAACTATCCATTAAGCGAATGCAAAAAAGATGGGGCAGCCTTTCAGGCAAGGGCACAGTAACCCTTAATACAGACCTGATCAGAACTCCTAAAGAATGCATTGACTATGTTGTTACGCATGAGCTGTGTCATCTGAAATATCATGATCATAGCCCTGAGTTTTATAAGCTACTCGACTCTGTCATCCCGGGCTGGGAGAAGATAAAACACAAACTCGAACTCAGTATGGTCTAATGGAGATATGTAATGAAGAAGGATAAAAACAAGCAACTTCAAAAGTCCGGGGAAAAGGAAGTTTCCCTCATCCGCTCCTCCGCAGCGGAATATCTAACCTTTGTGGCTGCAACCGGCAAAGGAGGCGTTGAGGCGGTCTACTCGGATGAAAACATCTGGCTGACCCAGAAAATGATGGGCGTGCTTTATGACGTGGAAACTCACGCCATCAATTATCACCTGAAAAAGGTATTTTCTGACAGTGAGCTGGAGGAAGATTCAGTTATTCGAAATTTTCGAATAACTGCCGCTGACGGCAAAAACTATAACACCAAGCACTACAATCTCTCGGCCATTATCGCCGTTGGTTACAAGGTCAATTCCGAGCGTGCCGTGCAGTTTCGCAAATGGGCGACCACCATCATTAAGGAATACACCATCAAAGCTTACGTGATGGATGATGAACGCATAAAAAGCGGTGGTTCCATCCTGACTGAACAATATTTTGAAGAGCAGTTACAGCGCATTCGCGAGATCCGTCTTTCCGAGCGCAAGTTCTATCAGAAGATCACCGACATTTATTCGGGAAATCCTACAGGACGCGGGAAAAGTAACAGCGGAGATCGCCGAGGCCCATGCCGATAGCGAGTTTGAGAAATACCGCATTGTTCAGGACCGGCTTTTTGAAAGTGACTTTGACCGGATGATTAAGCAGCTGGAAGAAAAGGATGAGGATGAAAAATAATGCCGTTCAGACATGGTTTGTAAAACACACCGCCGGGTATTCCGACGGGAATCGAACCCGCATCCGTTCTCTGCTTGGGGAAAGAGGTTGCGTCTGTTTTACATCCTTCCACTTTCTGCCCTATTCAAATGCATTGACTTATTGTTGAATTCTTTTTATTAAAGAACTTTTGAAAGCCAAGAGGCTTAATAGGGAATCCGGTGCAAATCCGGAACGGGCCCGCCGCTGTGATCGGTGACGAATTACGCATGAGCCACTGTCTGATTTTGTTAAGATGGGAAGGCGCGGAAGGAGAATGAACCGAGAGTCAGAAAACCTACCTAAATAAAATAGCTTTTCCTCCGAGGACAAGAGGATAAGGTATAGATCACGCGGATATAGAACGGGACATCCTCGAATCGATTTTTAATCGGTCCGGGGATTTTTTTTTTGTAATGATGGGGTTTTTATGAAAAATTTACTTCTTGCACGGCATGCAACTGTTGAGCCGTTCTATATGGATAAGTATGTGGGGAGAAGTGATGCTCACCTCGGCGGGGAGAAAAATCATGAAATCCATCGTCTTTCCGAAACAATTAAACAGTTTAACCCAACCGCAGTTGTCTGTAGCCCTTCCCGGCGCGCCAGGGAGACGGCAGAAGGAGTGGCTCATCTCTCGTGTTTCCCCAGTCAGGAAATCCAAATGTTTTCTGCCCTTCAAGAGATTGATTTTGGAAGGTGGGAGGGATTGACATATTCTGAGATTGAAGCTTCTGAACCTGATTTAGTTAGTCTATGGGCTAACTGGTCTGAAGATTTTTGTTTTCCTGAAGGCGAAAGGGTTAGTAATTTTTTGTATCGCGTCAAATCAGTAGCGAACCAACTCCTAGCCATGGACAATGATACCATTCTCGTTGTATCCCACGGCGGGGTAATACGTGCCATGCTCTGCCATCTCTTGCGCCTGCATCCTGAGAATTATCTGTTGTTTGACATCAAGCCGGCTCGACTGACCGTTATCGATCTGTTCCCGGAAGGTGGGATGTTGTCGGGGCTCAACCTGTAAGGCGCCTCAGTGGCTAAAATTATTCTAATAACTGGCGGGGCGCGCAGTGGCAAGAGCAGCTATGCCCAGAAACTGGCAGAAGAACGAAAGGCCAAAAGATTATTCGTAGCCACCTGTCCGCTGACCGATGCTGAAATGGTACAACGGATCGAACGGCATCGGGATGATCGCCAGGATAGAGGCTGGGAGACCATCGAGGAAACTGTGGATCTGGAAAGTGTTCTGAACGGTAACCAGGAATACAATGTTGTTCTGATCGATTGTTTGACTCTCTGGATCAATAATCTGCTTTTTGCCGATGCTGGCAATAGCCTGGATGAAGAGGATGTTGCCGCCCGTGCCCGCAGGGTTCTGGAGGAGTGTGCTGTAAGAAATGGGGTGGTGATCATGGTTACTAATGAGGTGGGTCTTGGAATAGTTCCTGAGAACATCCTGGCCCGACGATATCGTGATCTGGTCGGCCGTTGTAACCAGGAGATCGGAGCCTTGGCTGATAAAGTGATACTTGTAACCTGTGGCATACCAATAACTGTAAAGGAGAAGAGATGAGTTTGCTTGATGAAACAATAAATTCCATTGCCGGGCAGGATGATTCCTGGCGTGAAAAGGCCAAAGCACGTCTGGAGCAGTTGGCCATGCCGCACTGGGCGCTTGGACGCTTGATGGATTTAGCCCTTGATCTGGCCGGTATGACCCGCTCCATGGAACCGCCGGTTGATCGTAAGGCAGTGATCGTCATGGCGGGAGATCATGGAGTGGTCGAGGAAGGGGTAAGCAAGTTTCCCCAGGATGTCACGCCGCAGATGGTCGGTAATTTTGTCAACGGAGGCGCCGGGATCAACGCCCTTGCCCGGCAGGTAGATGCCAAGGTGGTTGTGGTTGATATGGGAGTTGCAGGCGATATTTCGGGCATGATCGAAAGTGGTCGGGTGATCGATAAAAAAGTGGCGGCCGGAACAGATAATATGGTCAAAGGAGCGGCCATGAGCCGAGAACAGGCTGTTGCGGCCATCGAAGCCGGGATAGATGTAGTAAAGAGTATGGAGGGAGATATCGATATATTTGGTACCGGAGATATGGGGATAGGTAATACCACCCCCAGTACGGCAATTGTATCGACACTGACAGGCGCTTCGGTACCCGAAGTTACAGGACGTGGAACCGGTCTTGATGATGAGCAGCTGGAGCATAAGATCAATATTATTGAAAAGGCTCTTGAGGTGAATAAGCCGGACTCTAATGATGCTCTGGATGTACTTTCCAAAGTGGGTGGTTTTGAGATAGGCGGTATCGCCGGGGTGATCCTCGGGGCGGCAGCGTGCAGAAAACCGGTCTTAGTCGATGGCTTTATATCCACCGCCGGGGCGCTGATTGCTCATAGCCTGGTTCCGGCTTGTCGTGAATATATAATTGCTTCTCATCGTAGCATGGAACAGGGCCATCGGATCATGCACGAACATCTTGGCCTTGAACCGCTGTTGGATCTCAATCTGAAACTCGGAGAAGGAACCGGTGGCGCTCTGGCCATGAATATTGTTGAAGCAGCCCGTGGGGTCCTGACTGATGTGGCAACTTTTGAAGAGGCTGCCGTATCTGAAGCTGACAAGTGACGAAAACCGTTTGAACCATTTAAGCCGTTTGAACCATTTGAACTTTATGCCTTGTATCCTTGATACTATGAATAAATTTTTCGCTGCCATACGGTTTCTGACCATACTGCCCGTACCGGGAAAAATAGGGCTTGAAACTGAAGATCTGGCCGGTAGCCTGGTCTGGTTCCCGGTAGTGGGGATATTGATAGGCACTTGCTCCGGGGGACTGTTTTATATAATTGCACCCCTGATTTCTTCCCCATTGGCAGCTATCTTCGCCGTGGCTCTTCTTGCCGTTTTCTCCGGCTGTTTGCATCTCGATGGAGTGGCCGATTGTGCGGATGGTTTTTTCAGTTCCCGGCCTCGGGAAAGGATCCTGGAGATAATGCGGGACAGCCATATAGGCGCTATGGGAGTAATCGTGCTCTTTTTTGTTCTGGCTGTGAAGGTTTCCTCCCTGATGGTAATGCCTTTTTCAGAGATGTGGAAGCCGCTATTTCTGATGCCGATTGCCGGCCGCGTTGGCATCATCCTTATGATGAATATTCTTCCCTATGCCAGAACGGATGGCGGTATTGCGACAGTAATGTACGGCAGGAAGAGAGTTGTTCATCTTTTATGGGCTATGGCGGTTTTGTTACTGACGTCGTGGTTTGTTGCCGGGACAATGGGCCTGATTACCGCCGCTGACGCCATGGTCCTTCTTCTAGTGTTTTCTTTCTACGTATATCTCAAGATCGGTGGTGCCACCGGTGATACCCTTGGGGCTGCCTGTGAATTTTCCGAGGCGGCGGTGGCGGCGATCTATGCCTGTCTGTGAGACTCTGTCATGTTAACTTCTGGAAAGAGTGATGCCGGTTTTGCAACACATGGCGGCAATCTGGGGGCTCTGGCCGAGAAGGTCGACTGTAAGCAGCAAGATATCCTTGATTTCAGCGCTTCCATTAATCCGCTGGGGGCACCGGAAAACATAAGAAAAATAATCAGCCGCAGTGTTGAGAATTTGGTCCATTACCCCGATCCTCACGCTGGCAGCCTGCTGTCGCATCTGGCCGCTATTCTTGGTGTCGAAAAAAGTCAGCTGCTTGTTGCCAACGGCTCCACGGAAATTATCTATGCACTCCCACGGGCCCTTAAAGTAAAACGGGCGGTGATTCCAGCTCCATCTTATTCCGATTATCAACGTGCAGCCGAGCTTTATGGCTTGGAGGTTCTTTTTCTGCCCCTTTCTGAAGACAACGATTTCCAGGTTGATTTTTCAGGCCTTGCGGATTGTCTGCGGGACGGCGATCTTGTTTTTCTAGGCCGACCGAATAACCCGACCGGGATATCATTCGAAGAGCATAAACTCTTAGATCTGGTCGATCGGTTTCCCGGAGTATTTTTCGCGGTGGATGAATCGTTTTTTGAATTTATCGATGGCGAAAGCAGCCTGATTTCAAATGATATGGCACCTAACCTGATCGTGTTTCGATCACTCACCAAGTTTTATGCTATTCCAGGATTGCGCCTCGGGTTCGCAGGAGCGGTCTCGGAGTTGATGGATCGCCTAAATGAACAGATTTCGCCTTGGACAGTCAATACTATCGCCCAAGCGGTGGGAGAGAGTGTCACCGGTAATTCTGATTATGGGCAAACAAGTCGCAGCTATGTAAATGACCGGAGGGTTGAATTGTTTACGTCCCTGAGCGGCATCCCGGGGCTCAAGGTCTTTCCGGGTGAGGCTAATTTTCTGTTGGCAAAGATTGTGAAAGCTGGTCTGACCGCTGATGAACTTTCTGAACGATTGCTTTCGGTGGATCGGATTGCTATTCGCAGCTGTAATAATTTTGTAGGTCTGGATAAATCGTATTTCCGGGTTGCGGTCAGGAGCCGGACCGATAATGAAAAACTCAATGAAGCGCTGGCCCGTGAACTGAATTCTGGCAAGCAGGTACTCAAAAGGTCTCGTAGAACACCGGCCCTTATGTTCCAGGGGACTTCATCCAATGCCGGGAAATCGATACTTACCGCGGCGCTCTGCCGAATATTTCTCCAAGATGGCTACCGGGTCGCCCCTTTCAAGGCCCAGAACATGTCATTAAATTCATTTGTCACCCGCAATGGAGAGGAGATGGGCCGAGCCCAGGTGGTCCAGTCCCTGGCGTGCCGTCTCGATCCCGACGTGCGGATGAACCCGGTGCTTTTGAAACCGTCATCCGATGTCGGCAGTCAGGTGATCGTTAACGGCTTTCCGATCGGCAACATGAAGGCCGACAGCTATATCGACTATAAGTCAAAGGCGGCCGAAGTGGCACATTCGGCCTACGATTCTCTTGCGGCAGAACATGATCTGATCGTACTTGAAGGGGCGGGGAGCCCAGCCGAGGTGAATCTTAAAAAGCATGATATCGTCAACATGGGCATGGCCCGATATGCCGATGCAAGGGTTTTGCTGGTCGGCGATATCGATCGCGGCGGGGTCTTTGCCTCATTTATCGGCACCATGGAGGTGATGGCTGAGTGGGAAAGGAAGCTGATCGCAGGTTTTGTCGTCAACCGGTTCCGGGGACTGGAGTCGCTGCTTGATGATGCCTTCCGGTACACCGAGGAGTTTACCGGCAAACCGATGCTTGGCACGGTTCCTTACATTAAAGATCATGGGCTGCCCGAGGAGGATTCGGTCAGCTTCAAGGCTGGTCTGTATGAGAAAGAAAAACCTGACGGGGAGCATGTGGTGATCGGGGTCATTGATCTGCCCCATATCTCCAATTTTACTGATGTGGAACCGTTTCTTGCCGAACCGGATGTGCATATGAGAATCATTCGTTCAGCCGAAGATTTGCAAACGGTCTCTTCTAAACTGGCGGCGCTGATCCTGCCGGGCAGCAAGAATGTGATCAGTGATCTGAACTCATTGGCAAAGAAAGGCATTGCTGCTGAAATAAAACAGATTGCGGAAACCTGCAATATTGAAATTATAGGTATCTGCGGCGGTTTTCAGATGCTGGGCCGGAAGATCAGTGACCCGCATAAAATTGAATCAGATGACGGTGAGGTCGTGGCTCTTGGTCTGCTGGAGATGACCACAACACTGGCCGCCGAAAAGACTCTGCTCCGGCAGACCGCGTTGCACCTTCCTTCACACCTCAAGGTCCACGGCTACGAGATTCATCACGGACGCACAGAGTCTGATCTGGGGCGGGCTTTGAAAATGGAGAACGGTGGGGAAGACGGTGCGGTTTCAGCAGATGGCAGGATCTGGGGCAGTTACCTGCACGGCATCTTTGATGATGATAATTTTCGCCGCTGTTTTATCGATATGCTGCGCAGTTCCCGTAACCTGCAGCCTTTGGGCAGTGTTGTGGCGCCCTATGATCTGGAACCGACATTTGATCGGTTGGCCGATGTTGTTCGTGGACACCTTGATATGGATAAAATCTACGAGCTACTGGGGTTGAAATGATCCTTGAACACCAGATAATCGCGGCCCTGCTGCTGGATGCCTTGCTGGGTGACCCCCGCTGGCTGCCGCATCCGGTACAATTGATCGGTTGGATGGCTTTAAAAACTGAAAAATTTTTTCGAATTGTGATAGGCCATGAAAAGACGGCAGGTGTTGTAACAGTAATCGTTGTCCTTGCGGTAACTGGTATCAGTGGCTGGGGGCTGATCCATCTTGCCGGAGCAATTCATTCTTATGGTGATGAAGCGGTTTCTGTCCTGCTCCTCTACACCTGTTTTGCCTCCCGGGATCTGATCGATCACAGCCGCGAGGTTCATGAAGCCCTGAAGAATGAAGATCTTGATGAGGCGAGAAAACGGGTCGGGCTGATTGTCGGGCGCGATACGGCTGGACTTGATGAACCCGGAGTTGTGAAAGCGGCGGTGGAGAGTGTTGCTGAAAATACGGTTGACGGAGTGACGGCGCCGCTGTTCTGGGCTGTTGTCGCCGGTCCGCTGGGAGTATTACTCTATAAAACGGTGAATACCCTTGACTCCACATTTGGCTATAAGAATAAAAGATACCTGTATTTCGGCTGGGCTTCTGCCCGTCTTGATGATCTGGTGAACTGGCTGCCTGCAAGAATAACCGGGGGTATTATGGTTGTGGCTGCTTTTTTCTGCCGTCTGTCGGCGACAAATGCCTGGCGGGTATTCCGTCGTGACAGGAACAAACACACCAGCCCCAATGCAGGACAGAATGAGGCCCCGATGGCCGGTGCGTTGGGGATACAACTTGGCGGGCCTTCGATCTATTCCGGCCGGGTGGTGGTTAAACCGGCAATCGGCGATGATCTTCATCAGCCTGAACCAACACACATCGATAAGGCAAATCTTCTCCTGATTACTACCACCGCTCTGGTGGCAGTGGTGTTTATCGGAGTTCGGATTGTCTTCGTGAACATGACAGGAGTACTAAACTGATATTTTAAAGATAAAAACATAATTTCATTTGGTTACGTGTTCCGGTGTCAAGCTGTTGCTTGGTGAAAAGGGAATCCCGTGTGAGTCGGGAGCGCAGGGCCACCGCTGTAAACAGGGACTTTTGTCGCGTTCACCACTGTCTACAAGGATGGGAAGGGGCGGCAAGAGAGTGATCTGCAAGCCAGAAGACCTGCCGGAATATGAAAATATCAGGATCTACGCCCATAAGAATCCGGTGTCAGGTCTGTCTGCGCACCGAATTCTCAGTTTCCTGAGTCAAACACACAAAGGAGTAGAGAAAAATGAAAACACAGCTTGAGCTGGCCCGTGAAAGCGTGATCAGTGAGCAGATGCAGGCGGTCGCAAGAGATGAAGGCCTCGATCCGAAATGGATCATGGACAAAATAGCGGCAGGAGAGATCGTTATCCCGTGCAACCCCAATCGGACCGGACAGAAGGTCACCGGTATTGGTAAAGGGCTTAGGACCAAGATCAATGCTTCAATCGGCACTTCATCTGATATCTACGATATCGAACTGGAAAAGAGAAAGGCTCAGATTGCAGAAAATGAAGGCGCTGACACCCTGATGGAGCTTTCCACCGGCGGCGATCTTGATCTTGTACGAAAGGAAGTAATAAACTGCTGCAATCTGCCCATCGGCAATGTCCCGCTCTATCAGGCTTTTCATGATGCGGCGAAAAAGCACAAAAATCCTGACAAACTTGATCCGGAATATCTGTTTGAACTGATCGAACGGCAGCTTGAAGACGGCATGTCATTCATGGCGATTCACTGCGGGATCAACCGGTTCAGCATTGAACGGCTCAGGAAGCAGGGATATCGCTATGGAGGGCTGGTCTCAAAGGGAGGGACATTCATGGTCTCGTGGATGGAAAACAACGACCGTGAAAATCCTCTTTACGAGCAATTTGACCGGGTTTGCGGGTTGATGAAGAAATACGATGCCGTGCTGTCGCTTGGTAACGGCATCCGCGCCGGCGCCATCCACGACAGCCACGACCGGGCCCAGATGGCCGAGATGATCATTAACTGTGAACTGGCGGAGCTTGGACGGGAAATGGGATGCCAGATGATGGTTGAGGGGCCGGGCCATGTGCCTCTTGATGAGATCGAAGGCAACATCATGCTGGAGAAACGGATGAGCGGCAACGCGCCATATTATGTTCTCGGGCCATTGCCGGCCGACAGCGGCGCCGGTTATGATCATATTACCGCCGCCATCGGCGCGGCCAGTTCGGCCCGGTATGGCGCCGACCTGATCTGTTATATCACTCCAGCGGAACACCTTGCATTACCGAACGAGGATGATGTGCGGGAAGGGGTAAGAGCGACAAGGCTGGCCGCCCGGATCGGGGACATCGCCAAGTATCCTGAAAGGAGGGAGCATGAGAAGCAGGTAGCCCTTGCCCGCCGCGACATGCGCTGGGCTGACCATATGAGTCTGTTGATGTTTCCGGAAAAGGCGAAGGAGGTGCGGGACAGCAGAACGCCGACAGACAGCCAGACCTGCACCATGTGCGGTGATTTCTGCGCCATGCAACGCGGTTCTGATCTGTTTGAGCAAGACATGAAAGGCGACAAATGTACAGGTCAAACAGGGC
>CAYWUR010000007.1:15092-16573 GCA_964460745.1 uncultured Desulfobulbia bacterium
TCTGATCTGTTTGAGCAAGACATGAAAGGCGACAAATGTACAGGTCAAACAGGGCTACAAAAAAATCAATCGGGCCATCTTTGCCCATTGGAAATAGGCGAGACTGCCGGTTGAAGCTGACTGATAAGATTATCCTTGACCGCTGCTCCGAAGTTGATTAAAAAAAGTACCTTCAGGCATCCTTTAAGGATTTAATAGGGAACCCGGTGTAAATCCGGGACGGGCCCGCCGCTGTAATCGGGGACTGAAGCCGTTTTGCCACTGTCTGTTTCTGGACGGGAAGGCTGGTGGAAGGATAATCCGAAAGTCAGAAGACCTGCCTGAAAAGTGATGACAGATCTCCGTGGACAAGGGACTGTCGGCAGATCTTGTGGATAAAAATGGGAAATCCCCGGATCGATTAATTTCGGTCCGGGGATTTTTTTTGCCTCGGACTTCCTTGCCAAATTTTTGTTCAAAGGAGGTAGCTGTTATGGAATTGACTGAACGAATACATTTGCGATTGACCATTTGTCGTGGGACGGTTTTCTATACACCATGAAGGCATTACGGCCTGTGGTCGGGTGACTTATGGTTGATCCCGGTTTGACAATATCGTCTTTGTGGTCCGGCTTGTTCTGGCCTTTGCTGCGACTTATACTTTTTGTCTCCTTGGGGGTGATGGTGGGCAACTTTATTGAGGCCCTTAACTGGACCCACAGGGTGGCAACGGTCGCAGCTCCCTTGACGCGGATAGGCCGTTTATCGTCGGTTACCGGCGCCAGTTTTTCCATGGCCTTTTTCTCGGGTGTGGCGGCAAATACCATGCTGGCCGAGGCCTATGACCAGGAAAGGTTGGCGAAACTGGAACTGGTACTGGCCAATCTCTTCAATAGTCTGCCTAGGTTTTTTCTGCATCTGCCGACAGTGTTTTTTCTGACGGCGCCCCTTATCAAAGGCGCGGCTTTTATCTATGTGGGATTGACCCTGGCGGCGGCGGTTTTGCAGACCAGCCTGGTGGTAGTGGCCGGTCGAGTACTTCTTGTCTCCCAAGTTGATTGTCAGGAAAAAACAAAAACTCCCGAGGAGAAAAATGTCACCTCCTGGCGGCATGCCCTGGACAAAAGCTGGAAGCATTTTAAAAAACGGATCAAAAAGATCATCCGTTTTACGGTGCCGGTTTATGTCCTGTTTTTTTTATTGAACCACTACGGGTTTTTTGATCAGATCCGGCAGATACTGGCTGACCATGCTCCATTTCTGGCCTGGCTGCATCCGCAGACACTGGGGATTGTGGCCCTGCATGTCACTGCCGAATTTGCCGCCGGGCTCGCTGCGGCCGGAGCCCTGCTTGATGCATCCTCCATCGGTTATCGGGACGTGGTCCTGGCTCTCCTGGTCGGCAACGTTCTGGCTGCGCCGGTCAGGGCCATGCGGCATCAGTTCCCTTATTACGCCGGGATCTTTTCACCCCGGCTGGCCGTGGAACTGATTCTTTACAG